>DATCKS010000233.1:0-7737 GCA_036562265.1 Thermodesulfobacteriota bacterium
CCCTCGCCGTAGAACCGGCTGATGAAGCGGACCTTCGCGAGCAGGTCCTCGGCGGGGTACGCCGCGAAGTAGAACACGCTGTCCTTCTGTCGCACCCGGGTCGCCAGCATCCTCAGCCTCCCTCGGTCGATCGTCCCGCGACGCGCCGCCATCAGGTCGCACGACGACCCTGACGCCGGCTGTCAGGGGACTGCCGGCCCATCCTACGGGCTCTCACGGCCCGGTGGCAACCGTCGAGTCGGCGTGCAGGCGAGCGGCCGTGCGGTCAGGCCCACTCCGCGACGGCGTAGGTCTCGCGACGCGGGTCGGCGCCGGCCGTACGCAGGCCGGTGCGGGGGTCGACGCGGATCACCGAGGCGCCGCCGGTCGAGGCCGACCAGGGGTCGATGACCGAGACGGTGTGCCCGCGCGCCCTGAGACCCTCGGCGGTCGCCTCGGGGAACCGCCCCTCGAGGACCACCTGGCCCATGCCGCCGGCGACGCCGCCGTACTCGCCGGCCGGGTCGGCGTCGTGGCGCCACCGCGGCCGCTCGATGGCCTCCTGCGGCGAGGCGCCGAGGCGCAAGAGGGCGTCGAGGAGCTGCGCGAGCGTCTGGGGCTGCGCGTGCGCGCCCGGCGTGCCGACGAGCGCCTCGAGGCGCCCCTCGGCGTCGAGGACCAGGGCCGGGCAGAGGGTGTGGAAGGGGCGCTTGCCGGGCGCGAGGCGGTTCGGGTGGTCGGGTGTGAGCACGAAACCCGCCCCCCGGTTGTGCCAGATCACGCCGGTCTCGGGGTCGGCCACTGCCGAGCCGAAGCTCTGGAAGAGGCTCTGCATGAGCGACACCCCCCGACCGCGCCGGTCGATGACGCAGAGGTAGGTCGTGTCGCCGCCGGTCGCGGCCTGGCCGAGCGCACCCGGCGCGTAGCTCGCGGCCCGCTCGCGGTTCACCACCGCGCGGCGGCGGCGCACGTAGTCCTCGTCGAGGAGCGAGGAGGCGGGGGCCGGCATCGCGGCCGGGTCGGCGAGGTAGCGGTCCCGATCGGCGAAGGCGACCTTCTTCGCCTCCACCCAGAGATGCACCGCCTCGGCGCTGTCCCAGGACCAGCGGTCGAGGCCGAGCCCCTCGGCGATCCGCAAGAGGAGGAGCAGCGAGAGCCCGCTCGCGTTGGGCGCCATCCCGACCACGGTGCGCCCGGCGTAGGGCGCGGTGAGCGGCTCGACCCAGTCGCTGCGGTGGGCGGCCAGGTCCTCCAGGGTCAGGAAGCCGCCGGTGCGCGCCGCGAAGGCGGCGAGCGCCCGCGCGACCCGACCGCGGTAGAAGGCCGAAGGCCCCTCGGCGATGATCGCGTCGAGCGTCGCGGCCAGCGCCGGCTGCACGAACCGCTCGCCGACGGCCGGCGGCCGGCCGTCGGGACGGAGGATGGCGGCGAGGCCGGGGTCCTGCGGCGTCGTCGCGGCGATCGTCTCGGCGAGCCGCCGGTACATCGGGAAGCCGCGCGCGGCGAGTTCGCGCGCCGGCTGGAGCAACTCCGCAAGCGGCCGCGAGCCGAACCGGTCGAGGACGTCGGCCCAGGCGGCCAGGGCGCCCGGGACCGTCAGCGTCGCGACGTGCGGGCCGTGCACGGGGACGCGCGTCCGGTGGCCCCGCTCGGCGAGCGCCTCGGGAGTCGCCGCCGCCGCCGCCCGGCCGCTCCCGTTGAGCGTGGCGACGCTGCGGCGCTCCGGGTCGTAGACGAGGATGAACGCGTCGCCGCCAAGGCCGCACATGTGCGGCCGCAGCACGGTGAGGGCCGCGGCGGCCGCCACGGCCGCGTCGACCGCCCCGCCGCCCGTACGCAGCACGTCGAGGCCGATCTGGGCCGCCATCGGGTGTCCGGCAACGACGACACCGGCCTCCCCCACGATGTCCGGACGGAGCGGATGGGGAAACTTCGTCACGGCGTACCTCCCGCGCGGGCCGCCGCTCCGGAGGGGCTCCATCGCATCGACCCCTTGCCAGGCGACCTGCGACCTAGTAGAGTCGGCGCCCAGTCATCGCTCGGCCCGGCGGCCGGAAAGGAGCGCCCGTTGCTGTCCCAGATCGTCGTGTCGGTCGGTGCGGCCTACCTCACCGCGCTGGCCGTTGCCGTCCTCGTCGAGGTGACTCGGCCCCGCCCCCTGCGCGCGGTGCTCGCGGACATCCCCCGCCTCCTCCGCTACACGACGATGACCGTCGGCATCCTCGTCGCGACGCTCTGGTTCTACGCGTACCTGGGAATCGTGCCGTCGAAGCCGTTCTGACGCTTCGACGTTGAGGCGAGAGACACCGGGGCATCGCCTGGCTCCTCAGCCGGGAGGCGCCTGCCCGGTCTCCCTCGGCCCCCCTACCCCTTGACCGGCAGCGACAGCGCGGACGCGACGGCGCGCGCGACCTCGACGAACGCCTTCGCCGCGGCGGAGTTCGGCGCCGAGGCGACGACCGGCCGGCCGGCGTCGCCTCCCTGGCGAACCGCGGGGTCGATCGGGATGCTGCCGAGGAAGGGCACGTTCATCATCCGGGCCGACGCCTCGCCGCCTCCCGTGCCGAAGATGTCGGTCACCTCGCCGCAGTGGGGGCAGGCGAAGGTCGACATGTTCTCCACGATCCCGAGGATGGGGACGCGGGTCTGCCGGAACATCATGAGGCCCCGCCGCGCGACCGTGGAGGCGGCGTCCTGGGGCGTCGTCACGATGATGGCGCCCGAGAGCGGCACGCGCTGCACGAGGGAGAGCTGCGCGTCGCCGGTGCCGGGCGGCATGTCGACGAGGAGCACGTCGAGGTTCCCCCACTCCACGTCGCGCAGGAACTGGTCGACGAGCCCCGCGACCATCGGGCCCCGCCAGATGACCGGCGTGTCCTCGTTCATGAAGAGACCGATCGAGATCGTGCGAACGCCGTAGGACTCGGCCGGCGTGATGCGCCGCTCGCCGGCCACCTGCGGCCCGCGCCCCCCTTCCTGGCCCCCCTGCGCGCTCACGCCGAGCATGAGCGGAACGGACGGGCCGTAGACGTCGGCGTCCATCAGGCCGACCGCCAGGCCGAGGCGCGCCAGCGCGAGCGCCAGGTTCGCGGCCGCGGTCGACTTGCCGACGCCGCCCTTGCCGCTCGCGACGGCGACGACCCGCTTGACCCCGGCGAGCGACGGGGTCGGCTCGGGCGCGCCGAAGGGGCTTGCGCCGGCGGCCGGCGCCGCCGGGCCCGGCTGCGGCGCCCCGCCGGCCGCCGGCGGCCGCACCATGATCTCGACGTCCGTCACGCCGGGGACGGCGCGAACCGCCGTTTCAACCGAGGCCTGAATCTGCTTCGCGGTCGAGGGGTCCCTCGCCGTGACGGCGAGGAAGACGCGCACTCGCCCGCCGTCGATCTGGATGTCCTTGACCAGGCCGAACGACACGACGTCGCGAGAGAAGCCGGGATACTTGACCTGTCGTAGCGCCTCGCGCACCGCGTCGGGCGTCACTGCCTGGGGCATGGTTGGTTGGGCCTCCTCCGAGTGGGTCTCTCCCATGATAGCGACCGGCGTCGCGCGCCATCCCGACTCCGTGACAGCGTTTTATATCCGCCGACTCTGCTTGACACCTCTGTCGAGCGGCGCCTATACTTCCGCGTAGTCGGGCATCGTGACCGCCGTCCGGTGCGCGGTTCGAGTGGGGTCGCTAGCCCCCGAGCGACGCGCGGTCGGGGAGCCTGGCTTCGCCGCGGGCGTGGGACGATGGGCGGCTTCTCCGGTGACGCCGAGCATACCGCCCTCCTCGTGGAACTGGTATACCGAGTCTCGAACCGAAAGTGCTCGTGGACGCAGAGGAACATCCCGCACGCACGGCTTGCTCCGCTCTACCTCCGCCAGCTTCTCTCGGCTCTCCGACCTCCGCCAGCGGCGCCCTCTGACGCGGGAATCCGTCGAAGGGCTCGGCTCTTGCACGGTTTCGACCCGCCAAGGGGTCACAGATGATCGTCCTGCTGCTCGTCATCCTCTTCTTCCTCACCCTGCTCCTGACCGTCTGGTCGGTGACGAGCCGCGGGCCGTCGCGCGGCGGGCCGGGAGCGCCTCGGGTCAACCCGGCACTCGGCTGGCTCCACGCCCGGCTGACCCTCCGCCGGGGCATCGTGGCCGGCCTCCTGCTCCTCGGCCTCCTCGTCGGCGCGGCGTCGCTCACGATCGTGCCGGCCGGGCACCGCGGCGTCGTCTTCAACGTCTTCCACGGGGTTCGCCCGTGGGTCCTCGCCGACGGTCTCCACATCGTGAGCCCCCTCGTGAACCAGGTAACGATCTACGACGTGCGCTCGCAGACCTACTCGATGGTCGCGGGCGGCGAGGACCCCGACCGCAAGGGGCAGAGCGACACGCTCTGGGCGCCGACGTCCGACGGCCTCAAGGTCGGCCTCGACGTGACCGTTCGGTTCCGACCCGACCCCGATCGCCTCCCCGATCTCCACGCCGCGGTCGGCCCCGAGTACCAGGAGAAGATCGTCCGCCCGCAGATCCGGAACATCACCCGCATGGTGGTGTCCGAGTACGCGATCATGGACATCTACGGTCCGTCGCGCGCCGGCATCCAGCAGCAGATCTTCGACCGCCTGAAGGGCCGTTTCGCCGCCGACGGCGTGGTACTCGAGGACGTCCTCCTCAGGAACGTCGCCGTCAGCCCCGACTTCGAGAAAGCGGTCGAGGCGAAGATGATGGCGGCGCAGAAAGTGCAGGAGATGGAGTTCCACGTCCAGCAGGCCCGCATGCGCGCCGAGGCGCGTCAGCGCGAGGCCGCTGGCGAGGCGGCCGCCTTCGAAACGGTCACGCGGACCATCGAGCGCAATCCGCGGCTGCTCGAGTACCTCTGGATCAACAAGCTCGCCGGCAACGTCAAGATCCTCGTCGTGCCGAAGGGCCAGGAAGGGCTCATCCTGTCGCCGGGGCCCATCCTCTCGGAGGACGAGTCGCAGGACGGCGAGCGGACGGCGCGGGCCGAGCCCCGCGCACGCGGCGAGGGGCAGTGACGATCTCGAACGACGAACTCCGCTTCCTGATCCGGGCCTCCTACCCGATCATCTACATCGTGTCGGCCGAGGAGGCGCGCGTCGAGCACGCGCTGCGCCGCGAGGTGCTGCCCGGACTCGGCGGGGGGCCCGGGAACGAGAAACGGCTCATCACCTGGTCGATCACCGAGGGCTTCGCCGACCCGGCGCGCAGCGGCGCGTCGCCCGGCGCCGGCCCCGGGCCGGGCCGCGGCGACTCGCGCGACCCGCTCCGGGCCCTCGAACTGGTCGAGAAGTCGCCCGACCGCGCGGTCTTCCTCTTCCGCGACTTCCACCCGTACCTGCAGGACCCCACAGTCGTCCGCAAGCTGCGCGACCTGGCGCACAGTCTCAAGACGAGCCCGAAGACGCTCCTCATCCTCTCGCCCGTCCTCAAGATCCCGCCCGAGGTCGAGAAGGAGGTGGCGGTGGTCGAGTACGGGCTGCCGACGCTCGAGGACCTCGACCCGATCATGGAGGAGGTCATCGAGGCGGTCCGCGCCGAGGGGAAGGAGGACGTGCAGCTCGACCTCTCGCCCGCCGACCGGGAGGCGATGCTCTCGGCCGCCCTCGGCCTCACCGAGTCGGAGGCGCAGAACGTCTTCTCCAAGTCGCTCGTCCAGAAGCGCCGCTTCGACGTCGGGGTGATCCTCTCCGAGAAGGAGCAGATCATCCGCAAGTCGGGGATCCTCGAGTACTACCGCCACTCCGAGGCGTTCGAGGACGTGGGCGGTCTCGAGGCGCTCAAGACCTGGCTCGCCAAGCGGACGCGGGCCTTCACGAAGGAGGCCCGGGAGTTCGGCCTCCCGCAGCCGCGCGGCATCCTCCTCATCGGCGTGCCGGGCTGCGGCAAGTCGCTGACGGCCAAGGCGGTCGGCCAGCTCTGGCGCCTGCCGATCCTCAGGCTCGACGTGGGGAAGGTCTTCGCGGGGCTCGTCGGGTCGTCCGAGGAGAACATGCGCAAGGCCATCCGGACGGCCGAGGCGGTGGCGCCGGCCATCCTCTGGCTCGACGAGCTCGAGAAGGGCTTCTCGGGCACGCAGTCCTCGGGCGTGTCGGACGGCGGGACCACCGCGCGCGTCTTCGGGTCGTTCGTCACCTGGCTGCAGGAGAAGACGAGCCCCGTCTTCGTCATCGCCACCGCCAACAACGTCTCGCTCCTCCCTCCCGAACTCCTGCGAAAGGGACGCTTCGACGAGATCTTCTTCGTCGACCTCCCGACGCTCGAGGAGCGCGAGTCGATCATCCGCATCCACCTCGAGAAGCGCGGCCGGGACCCGGAGCGCTTCGAGTTGACGGAGCTTGCCGTCTACTCGGAGGGCTTCAGCGGCGCCGAGATCGAGCAGGCGATCGTGTCGGCGCTCTACGACGCCTTCGACGAGGGGGCCAGACCACTGACGACGGCCGACATCCGTGCGAGCTTCGAGGAAACGGTGCCCCTGTCGCAGACCATGAGCGAGGAGATCGCGGAACTGCGGGAGTGGGCGAGCCGGCGCGCACGGCCGGCCTCGGCGATCACGCGCCGACGCACGGCCTCGAACGGCGGGGAGCCGCGTCGGGCCCGTCAGCTCGATCTCTGACGCGAGAGGAGCGAGAACCATGTCCCACTTCACGACCGTCAAGACGAAGATCACGGACCTCGACGCGCTCCGGGCGGCGCTGGCGGACCTCGGCTACGCGGTCGTCGAGGGCGAGACGCAGATCCGCGGCTGGCGCAACACGTCCCAGTCGGTCGACATCGCGGCGCGACTCGGCGCCTTCGACATCGGGTTCCGCCGCGGCGCCGACGGCACGTACGACGCCGTCGCCGACTGGTGGGGCGTCAAGACGTACGAGGGGCTCTCGCAGGCCGACTTCATGCGGCGGGTGACCCAGCGCTACGCCTACCACAAGGTCATCGGCGAGGCGAGCCGCCAGGGCTACACCGTCGTGGAAGAGCAGAACGAGGCGGACCAGTCGATCCGCCTGGTCGTGCGGCGATGGGCATGATCGAATGACCGCGCGCAAGCAGGAGATCGAGGTCACCATCTCGCCCGACGGGCAGGTGAGCCTGCGACCGAAGGGGGCGAAGGGCGCCGACTGCCTGGACCTCACGCGCGCCATCGAGCAGGCGGTGGGCGAGGTGGAGCGGCGCGAGTTCACCTCCGAGTACTACGAGCGGGGTGTCGGCATCGATGCGCACGTGCGCGGGCGGTCCGGCGGCGAGGCGTAGAGGCTCACTCGTCGCCCTCTGGCTCGGCCTCCTGCTGGGAATCGCCGGGCCGACTCCGGCTCGCGCCGACGAGCCGGCAGCCGCGCAGGTGACCGTCGAAACCGTGTGGCCCCCGCCCGGCGCCAGGCTCGCCGCGCCGCTGGCCGGTCCCTCCGCCGTGGCGGTCGACCGCGCCGGTCGCGTCTGGGTGGCCGAGCCGCAGGCCGACCGCGTGATCCGGTTGCCCGACCGGGCGGCCAGTACTCCTCGCGTCGCCACACCGGAAGGGGCGCTGCGCCGCCCTCTGGGTCTCGCCGCCGCCCCCGACGGCACCCTCCTCGTCGCCGACACCGGCAACCACCGGATCGTCCGCCTCGCGCCCGACGGGCGGATCGTCGCCACCTACGGCGGGCCGGGCGACGACCCCGGCGAGTTCGAGCGGCCGGCCGCCGTCGCCGCGGCGCCCGACGGCACCTTCCTGGTCGCCGACACCGGCAACCACCGCGTCCAGCGACTCGACGCGGCCGGGCGGCCCCT
>DATCKS010000240.1:0-7203 GCA_036562265.1 Thermodesulfobacteriota bacterium
ACCTCGTGCCGATCGCCCTCCTCGGCATCGTCCAGTTCGGCGTCCTGATCGCCCTCTTGAACTACGGCCTGCGCGCCGTCCCCTCGGCGCGCGCCGCGCTGATCTTCGCGACGATGCCGCTCATGACGATGGTCCTCGCGGCGGGCCTCGGGCGCGAGCGGCTCACCGTCTCCCGCACCCTCGGCGTCCTCGCAAGCCTGGCCGGCGTCGCCCTCACCCTCGGCGAGACGGCGATGGAGCGGGGCGAGGCGCCGCACGCCTTCGGCGGCGAGGCCGCGGTCCTGGCCGCGGCCGCGAGCGGGGCCCTCTGCAGCGTCCTCTACCAGCCATACCTCCGACGGTATCCGGCGCTCCCCGTGAGCGCGCTCGCCATGCTCGCCGCGGTCGCCTTCCTCGCCGGCCTGGCGGCACTCGAGGGCTTCTTCGCCCACCTCCCCCGCTTCACCGCGACCGGCTGGCTCGCCGTCGCGTTCATCGGCGCGAGCAGCGGCGCCGGCTACTACCTCTGGCTCACGGCCCTCGCGCACGCGCCGCCGACGAGCGTGACGGTCTCGCTCGCCCTGAGCCCCGTGACCGCCGCCCTGCTCGGCGCCCTCTTCCTCGGGGAGCGGGTCTCGGCGGCCGTGCTGGCGGGGCTCGCCTGCGTGGTGCTCGGCCTCTGGCTCGCGAACCGGCCCGCCGGGGGGCCGCGATGGTAGGCTATGCGTCATGCAGGTCGAACGCTGGGACCACGAGGCGGACGGCCCCCTCACCGAGGCCGCCCTCCGCCGGAAGCTCGAGGCGCGCGGCTATCGGGTGGCGCGCTACGACTACCCGCCCGGCACCCGCTTCGCCACCCACACGCACGACGTCGACAAGATCGACGCCGTCCTCGCCGGACGGTTTCGGATCACCATGGAGGGGCGCTCGGTGGTGCTCGAGGCGGGCGACCTCGTCGCCGTCCCCCGCGGCACGCCGCACGCGGCCGAAGTGGTCGGCAACGAGACGGTCGTGAGCCTCGACGCGGTGCGGCGGCCCTGAACCCGCCCGTCGGGCATCGCCCGACCCTCGCGCGCTCGGCCGGGGCGTGCCGAACGCCCTGGGGCCGACCGTCACATGGCCCAGCGGCCCGATTCGACGCGTCGGTCTGCTCTTCCCTCGGCGGTGTCGTGCGCTACCCTGCGAGGGATCGGGCCGCCGGCAGGGTTGCCGGATGGCGCTTGTGAAGACATCGTATGGTCAGAGAGCAGGGCGCAGTTGGCCCGGTATCGGCATGACGGGGGTGCCATGAACCGATCGGTAGCGCAGTGGGTGAACGAGGTCGCCAGGCTCTGCAAGCCGAGCGACGTGGTGTGGTGCGACGGCTCGGAGGAGGAGCGGCAGCGCTTGCTCCAGGTCGCCGTCCGTCAGGGCGACCTGATCCCGCTCAACCAGGAGCGGCTACCCGGGTCCTACCTGCACCGCAGCGCGCCCAATGACGTCGCCCGTACCGAGCACCTGACGTTCATCTGCTCGCGGGAGAAGGACGACGCCGGCCCCACGAACAACTGGATGCCCCCCGACGAGGCGTACGGCCGGCTCTCGAAGATCCTCGACGGCGCCATGGCCGGCCGCACCATGTACGTCATCCCGTTCGTCATGGGTCCGATCGGCTCGCCCTTCTCCAAGGTCGGCGTGCAGGTGACCGACAGCGTCTACGTCGTCCTCAACATGCGGATCATGACCCGCATGGGGAACGTGGCGCTCGAGCAGCTCGGCGACTCCGACGACTTCACCCGCGCCCTCCACAGCATCGGCGACCTCAGCATCGACCGCCGCTTCATCTGCCACTTCCCCGAGGACAACACGATCTGGAGCGTCGGGTCGGGCTACGGCGGCAACGCCCTCCTGTCGAAGAAGTGCATGGCGCTGCGCATCGCGAGCGTGATCGGCCGGCGGGAGGGGTGGCTCGCGGAGCACATGCTGATCGTCGGCATCAAGAGCCCCGACGGCGAGACCCACTACGTGGCGGGCGCCTTCCCGAGCGCCTGCGGCAAGACGAACCTCGCCATGCTCGTGCCGCCCGCCTCCATGAAGGGATGGGAGGTCTTCACGGTCGGCGAGGACATCGCGTGGCTTCGGCCCGGCCCCGACGGCCGCCTCTGGGCGGTGAACCCCGAGGCCGGCTTCTTCGGGGTCGTCCCCGGGACCTCGTCGAAGACCAACGCCAACGCCATGGCGATGATCCAGCGCGACACGATCTACACGAACGTCGCGCTGCGACCTGACGGCACGGTCTGGTGGGAAGGGCACGACGACCCGGCGCCGGCGCAGTGCCTCGACTGGCAGGGACGTCCCTGGACCCCCGACTCGAAGGAGCCGGCGGCCCATCCGAACTCCCGCTTCACGGTCTCGGCGAGCCAGTGCCCGTCGATCTCGCCGGAGTGGGAGAACCCGCAGGGCGTGCCGATCAGCGCCATCCTCTTCGGCGGGCGGCGCCGCTCCACCGTGCCGCTCGTCCACGAGGCCTTCGACTGGCAGCACGGCACCTTCATGGGCGCGACGCTCTCCTCCGAGACGACCGCCGCCATCACCGGCCCGCAGGGCGTCATCCGGTACGACCCGATGGCGATGCTCGCCTTCTGCGGCTACAACATGGGCGACTACTGGGGGCACTGGCTCCGGATGGCCTCCCGCGTGTCGAAGCCGCCGCGGATCTTCACCGTCAACTGGTTCCGGCGCGACAGCCAGGGGCGCTTCCTCTGGCCCGGCTTCGGCGAGAACCTCCGGGTCCTCAAGTGGGTGATCGAGCGCTGCAACGGCGGCAACGGCGCCGAGGAGACGCCGATCGGCTACGTGCCGAAGGCCAGCGCCATCGACCGCACCGGGCTCGACCTCGACACCGACGTCCTCTCCGCCCTCCTCGCCGTCGACCGGAACGAGTGGCGCGAGAGCGCGAAGAGCCAGGGCGAGTTCCTCGCCAAGTTCGGCGACCACCTTCCGAGCGGCATCAAGGAGGAGCACCAGGCGCTCGAGCGCCGGCTCGGGGTCGGCAAGGCCGGGCGGGGGTAGAGCGAACCGCCACGCGGCCGGCGGGCGGTCGTCCTCGGCCGGCGTCATCCCGCCGGGCGCCTCGCGCTGCCCGGCCGGCGGAGGATCTCGGCCGCCACGATCGCGTCGCGCAGCGCCGCGGGGTCCGCGAGGCGGCGGCGCCAGTCGGCGGCCGGGGCCGGCGTCGGCGGCCCGGGGGGCGCGGGGCGCGTCACCTCCGTGCTCGGGGCGCCCCATGAGTCGTCGCCCGGCCGCCGCGGCGGCGCCGTCCGGGACCGGGCGGCCGGGCGAGGCTCCACGGGAGGCCGGCGCGGGACGCCCCCGGCCGTCGGTCGGGGCCGGCGGCCGGCGAGGAGGCGCCGTACGCCGATCGCCAGGCCGTAGAGCACCCAGAGCGCAAGCAGGATCAGGAGCGGGTCCACCGGCGTCCCCTTACCGGCCGTCGGGCTCGCGGCCCGCGGCCGTCCCGCCCCCCGCGATCGACTCGCGCATGTCGGTGTCGGCCTGCACGTTGCGCATCTGGTAGTAGTCGAGGACGCCGAGGCGCCCGCTGCGGAAAGCCTCGGAGATGGCCTTCGGGACTTCGGCCTCCGCCTGCACCACCCGCGCCCGCATCTCCTGTTCCTCCGCCACCGCCATGGCCCGCCGCTCCTCGGCCTTCGCCTGCGCCACCCGCTTGTCCGCCTCGGCCTGGTCGGTCTGGAGCTGGGCGCCGATGTTCTTGCCGACGTCGACGTCCGCGATGTCGATCGAGAGGATCTCGTAGGCGGTGCCGGCGTCGAGTCCCTTCTCGAGGACCGTCTTCGAGATGCTGTCCGGGTTCTCGAGCACCTGCTTGTGACTGCGCGCCGACCCGATCGTCGACACGATGCCCTCGCCGACCCGCGCGAGGATCGTCTCCTCGCCGGCGCCGCCGACGAGGCGATCGATGTTGGCCCTCACGGTGACGCGCGCCTGGGCGATGATCTGGATGCCGTCGTTGGCGACGGCCGCCACCCTCGGGGTGTCGATCACCTTGGGGTTCACGCTCACCTTGACGGCGTCGAGCACGTCGCGGCCGGCGAGGTCGATGGCGGTGGCCCGCTGGAAGGTGAGCGGGATGTTGGCCTTGTCGGCCGAGATGAGGGCGTTCACCACCTGGTTCACGTTGCCGCCCGCCAGGTAGTGCGCCTCGAGCCGGTCGGCGTCCATCGCGAGGCCGGCCTTGGTGGCGCTGATGAGCGGGCGGACGACGGCGTGCGGGTTCACCTTGCGCAGGCGCATGCCGACGAGGGTCGACACGCGGATCGGCACGCCGGAGAAGTAGGCCGTGATCCAGAGGCCCACCGGGACGAAGTAGAGGAAGAAGGCCGCCGCGACGAGGACGGCGGCGACGACGAAGCCGAGCACGACGAGCGACAGGTCCATGATCACCTCTCTTCCCGCTCCCTGACGACCTCCCTGACGATCGGCCTCGTGCCGGCCATCCGGACGACCGTCACGGCCCGGCCCGCCGGGACGAACGGCCCCTCGGAGACCACCTCGACGCGCGCGCCGCCGAACTCGGCGAAGCCGGTGGGGCGAAGGTCGGTGAGCGTGCGCCCCTCCTGGCCGACCCACTCGGGCCCCGGCTCCTCGGCCGGCGCGGAAGGGGCCGGCGGCCGCTCGGGGCCGAGCACGGCAGCCAGCCGGAGGCGCCGGAAGACGGGCGTCGCGGGCGCGAGCAGGGAGAGGAGCGCGACGCCGCCGGCCGTGAGCACGAGCGCGCCGACGAGGATCCAGGCCGCCCGCGACCAGTCGGCCATGGTGGGGAGGCGGCCGACGAGGGAGAGCGCGAGCCCAGCGAGGAGCGCGACGAGGCCGAGGATCCCCGCCAGGCCGAAGCCCGGGATCACGAGGAGTTCGAGCAGCAGGAGCAGCACCCCGACGGCGACCAGCGCCGCCTCCTCCCAGCCGACCAGCCCGACGACGTACTGCCCGCCGAAGTAGAGCGCGAGGGCGCCGATGCCGATGCCGCCGGCAAGGCCGAAGCCGGGCGAGTACAGCTCCGCGATGATCCCCACCATGCCGACCGAGAGGAGGAGCGACTGCACGATCGGGTTCGTGAGGAAGCGGAGGAGCCGCTCCGCCCAGTTCGGCGCCGGCTGCACGACGCGGGCGCCGGCGAGCCCCTCGGCCG
The DNA here is from genome assembly GCA_036562265.1 of Thermodesulfobacteriota bacterium. Classification (GTDB taxonomy): domain Bacteria; phylum DASVDK01; class DASVDK01; order DASVDK01; family DASVDK01; genus DASVDK01. The sequence continues at coordinate 5,168 of DATCKS010000240.1, forward strand.
CGAGGAGCGCGGCCAGACCGGCCGCCTCGCCGTCGGCGATGCCGAGCGACAACGCCTGTGCCGCCGTGAGGGTGAGGAGCTTGCCTTCGGGGGCGAGGGGCGGGAAGTCGACGTCGGCGTCGACCATCGCGGCGGCCGCCTCGGGCGGCCTGCGGCGCGCCTCGGCGGTGGCGCGGAAGAGTTCCCGAACGGCCGAGGTCGCCTTCTCCCCGGCCGGCTGCCCGGCCGTGTCGACCGGCGCGGCCGCGCCGATCACGGCGCCGGGCGTCACGTAGATGCGCGTCGATGCGAGCGCGACGAGGGCCCCGGCGGAGTACGCCTCGCGGTCGACGAAGGCGATGGTGGGGAGCGGGGCGCGGAGCAGGGCGTCGCGGATCCGGATGGCGGCGTCCACTCGCCCGCCGGGGGTCTCGAGGCGGATGACGACGGCGGCGGCCCCTTCGGCCGCCGCCTCGTCGAGGACCCGCTCGAGATAGGGGGCAAGCCCGAGGTCGATGGTCCCGGCGACCTCGACCTGGTAGACGAGGGGCGGGCCGGTCGGCCCGCCGACCGCCGTCCGGGACGGCGGACCGAGGGCCAGGTAGATCGCGATCGCAGCGACGAGCCGGCCGCCGATCGCGCGTCGAGCGTCCATCCGAGCATGGTACACGCTCGGCGGACGCTCGCGCTCGCCATGCGTCAGCTCGTGAAGAACGGCTGGGTGCCGTGCGCCTCGATCGCCTCGGCCAGGCGGGCGAGGGCGTGCACGTAGGCGGCCGTCCGGCAGGTGAGCGACTTCTCCCGCGAGAGCGTCCAGACCTTCCGTCCCTCGGCCTCCATGATCGCCTTGAGCCGCGCGTGCACCTCCTCGAGCGTCCAGTAGTAGCCCTGCCGGTTCTGCACCCACTCGAAGTAGGACACCGTGACCCCGCCCGCGTTCGCGAGGATGTCGGGAAGGACCACCACCCCCTTGCGGGCGAGGATCGCGTCGGCCTCGGGGGTGACGGGGCCGTTGGCCAGCTCGAGGATCACCTTCGCCTTGACGCGCTCGGCGTTGTCGGCGTGGATCATGTCCTCCAGGGCGGCCGGGACGAGGAGGTCGCAGTCCATGGCGATCAGGTCCTCGCCCGGGATGGCGGTCGCGCCGTCGCTCCCCGCCAGCGCGGCCACGCTCCCGTCGCGCCGCTTGGCGGCGGCAAGCTTCGCCGGGTCGAGCCCCTGCCGGGAGTAGACGGCGCCCTGCGAGTCCGACACGGCCACGATCCGGTAGCCCTCGAAGTGCAGCATGCGGGCGATGTGCTGGCCGGCGTTGCCGAACCCCTGGATGGCGACGCGCCGCTCGCTGTCGGCGAGCCCCAGCTCCCGCTCGAGGTGCTTGGTCAGATAGAAGCCGCCCCGGGCCGTCGCGTCCTCGCGGCCGAGCGAGCCGCCGAGCGCGATCGGCTTGCCGGTGATGACCGCCGGCGACGCCTGACCGACGATGGTGCTGTACTCGTCGGCCATCCACCCCATGATCATCGCGTTCGTGTAGACGTCCGGGGCCGGGATGTCGCGATCCGGGCCGATGACGCGGGCGAACGCCTGGACGTACGCCCGGGAGAGCCGCTCGAGCTCGGCCTTCGACAGCCGGCGCGGGTCGACGCGAACCGCCCCCTTGGCGCCGCCGTACGGCAGGTTCGCCACGGCGCACTTGAAGGTCATCCAGAACGCGAGGGTCTCGACCTCGTCGGCCGTGGTGTCCGGGTGGAAGCGGATCCCCCCTTTCGTCGGTCCGCGCGTGTCGTCGTAGCGGCACCGCCAGGCCATGAACGACTTCCTGGAGCCGTCGTCCATGCGGATCATGAGACGCACCTGCATGGTCTCCCGGGGGTACTTGAGCTTCTCGAGCACGTCGCCGTCGATGTCGAGGTGGCGCGCCGCCTCGTCGAGGCGCGTCAGCGCCTGGGCGAGCATGGATCGTTCCGTCATCGGAGGTCCCTCTGGCTGAAACCGGACTTGGAAGAGTTGGGGCGCACGCCACGCTGCGTGCGAGCGATCCGCCCTGCGCGACGCGGCCG
>DATCKS010000242.1:0-10390 GCA_036562265.1 Thermodesulfobacteriota bacterium
CTGACCTTCGACTTTGCGTACGAGTATCAGTACTTCCACGAGCGGACGAAGAACAATAACGTCCTCATCGATCCAACGAGTACCCTTCCCGCAGGACTCAGGGCAAATGGTACCTACAACACTAAGGCTCACGCCGTCGTAGCACAGTTGAGGTACGCCTTCTAAGCATCGGATTACTCTCGGACATGCGCGGACTGCACGCCCGTACCTGGAGCGTAGCGGCCGTGTATCGGAATCACCGCACGCAGAAGTCGAGAAGCCCCATGTATGCAAGTGCGGCGATGTTCCAGCCCGGTGAGATATTGCCCGCCCGATCAATGGACCGAGCATAGAGTTGGCCAAAGCAGGTCCCTTGCGGCACGAAGTACGTGCCTGTGTCCGTGGACCCAAACAGCTCAGAGGGTTCGGGCGAGAGCACAAGGCCACCGTCTGAGGCAATTCCTGTGGCGATATGCTCGCTTGAACCCCTGAAGATCTCGGCCCAGTCTACATCCTGCCCCATACTCAACACGATCGTCGCATATCCTATGTAGACCTTGTTCCCTTCGTGCTCAGCAAGCGACGGGTCTGACCAAAAGTCGGGCATCAAGAGACTGAGAAGCGTTGGAGCACTCGGCGGCACATCATCATGCTCCACCGCCACCTCCACTGATCCGAGCACGACACCTCCCACGCGCGCGCTCACCTGGACCCGGTTCCACTGATTCCGAAAGAGCGAGATCGGCACCTCGAAGACGCCGGGGATGGCCTGGCGGCCGGCGATGGTCTGGTGCGTGCTCAGATCGAGTTCGCCGAGGACGTCGATCCGGAGATCCTCGACGGTGGGGTCGGTCGCGACGCGCAGCGTCTCGGTGGCGTGCCGGGTCACGTCCGGCAGCGACGCCTCGATGGCGAAGCCCTCGGGCAGGAAGGCGACGACGAGGTCGCGCGTGGTGGCGTTGCCGGCCCGATCGGTGGCGCGGCAAACGATCCGCGTCGTGGCGCCGGAGATCGGGAAGGCGGCGAGCGTGAAGCGGCCGTCGGCGCCGACCGCGACCTCCTCCTGGGGATGGTCGCGGCCGCAACGCACGCGCGCGCCGGGTTCGGTAATGCCGGCAACGTCGACGGCGTCGGTACTGGTGAGCGAGGGGCCGGAGAGGGCGAGCGAGGGCGGGGCGAGGTCCACGGCGAAGGCGTGTGGCGTGCCCTGGTGCCTGACCGGCGTGCCGCCGGGAGGGACGGGGGGAAGGGCGACGGCGGTGAGGAGGTAGTCGCCGTCGGGGAGGCCCGGTAGGCCGTCCTCCCGCGGCGGAACGGTCGGTCCCCCTTGGTCCACCGGAATCTCGACGACGCCGTGCTCGTCGGCCGACTCGGTCCCGACGAGATGACTGCCGAGGTACAGCAGGACCAGCGCGTGCGGTTCGGTCTGGACGACGGCGGCGAAGGCGGGGACGTTGACGCCGCCGTCGGCCGCCGGGTACTGGATGGCGACGGGCGCCCGCATGGCGACCTGAACCCGGGTGCTCCGCCCGGCGACGATCACGACGCCGGTCGCCTGGCCTCGGAAGTAGAGCGTGCCGAAGGCCGCATCCCACTCCTCGACGGTCACGACCCGTCCGGTCCCGGCCGGGATGCCGCCGCACTCGCCGCCGGTCGCCCGCGGGAACCGGCAGACGACCGGGGCGAAGTCGGGACCGGTGACCTCGACCTCGAGCCAGGTGTTCGACGGGGGGCGCGGCGCGGGGTCGGACGCCGGGAGGGCGTCGGCGATGTGCCGCGCGAGGCCTTCGGCGCGTGGCGTGGCGGGGGACAGGTAGGCGAGGTCGAGCGAGATGCCGGCCGGGTCGTCGGTCCCGCCGCTGCCGCCGGCCGAGCCGCCGCAAGCGGCCAGCGCGAGGCCGAAGCCGACCGCCGCGGCGAACGCGATGGGTCGTGACGTCATGATGGTCCCCCCCGATTGCAGCCAGGCGCCCGGCCGCCGGCCGGGGCGAGACTGGCGAGTGCAGAGGCCAGGCCCCACGCAAGCGGCCGGCGTCCGTGGGGTTGCGGGGCGGGACCGGCCGGTCGGTGGGCGGGTAGCCGGACGAGGTCCGGGGGTCGGTCCGGGCGGGCCGATGGCGGCCGCCGGAGGCGACCATACGTCCAGCCTATCGGTCGTATCTACAGCGTGTCAACAACCCGGTCGTTGGACGGGAAAGGGGTCGCATGCTCACCGTTTGACGGGTCACTCGACCCCATGCTAGCGTGCGAATAGGCTCGGCAGAGGCCGAGAAATCTTTGGGGAGATGGCTATGCAGGTGATGACGCGGTGGTTTGCGATGGCCCTCGCCGGCGCGCTCGGGCTGGCGGCGAGCGGGACGGAGGCGCTGGCGCAGCGGCCGGGGAGCGGCGGGCTGATCGAGCAGCGGGCGCCGGTGGTCGTGGCGCTCCTGCCGTTCCGCGTGAACGGACCGGCGGAGATCGGCTACCTGGGGCAGGCGGTTCCGGACATCCTCGCCACGCGACTGGCCACGCTGACGCCGGCGGAGCAGGGGGCGGTCGCCGCCGCGATCCAGCGCCGGGGCGCCGGGCCGATCACGGAGGCGGTGGCGCGCGAGGTCGGCCGGGAGTCGGGTGCGCAGTTCGTCGTCATGGGGACGCTCACCGCGATCGGCGAGCGCCTGTCGCTCGACGCGCGGATCCTGCCGGTCACCTCCGGCCGCGCCGCGACGGTTTACATCCAGGGCGAGGGGCTCGCCGACTTCCTCACGCACGTGGGATCGCTGGCCCTCGAGATCGACAAGGGGATCTCCGGCGTCGCCGCCTTCCTCGGCTCGGAACCGGATCCCGAACCGGCCGAGGCGCCGCGCGGTACGCCGTCGCGCACCGAGCCGCCGACCTTCCGGCGGCCGATCCGGTCGACGCCGTTCTAGTCAGTGGAAGGGGTCGCACGACCCCTTCCATCGCACCGTGGCGCTCCTGGCAGCCGGGCCGGCGCGAGGCCGGCCCGGCCGGCGGGCGGCGCGGCGGGCCTCGCGCGAGAGGCGTGCCGGACCGATTGACCCGGCCCGCCGTCCATGCTACAAGCGGTCGGTCTTCGCGGCCGGGCCGCTGATCGGCCGCGTCCACTCTCCGTTGCCGGAGCCTCCCGCATGTCGTTCCGATCGGACACCTTCTCGCCCCGCAGGGAGGCGGCCTGTCTCGTCGTCGTGGACGTCCAGGAGAACCTCGCCCGCGCGATGCCGGCCGACACGTTCCCGCGCGTCACGCGCAACCTGGTGCTCCTCGCCACGGCGGCGCGCATCCTCGGCCTCCCGACGCTCCTGACCGAGCAGTACCCGAAGGGGCTCGGCCGCACCATCGGGCCGGTGGTCGAGGCGCTGGCCGGCGGCGGGACGCCGCCCTCCCCGATCGAGAAGGTCGACTTCGCCTGCACGGCGGTTCCGGCCTTCTGCGAGGCGCTCCGGGCATCGGGACGCCGCACGGTGATCCTCACCGGCGTCGAGACGCACGTGTGCGTCCTGCAGACCGCCCTGGGCCTCCTCGAGGCCGGGTACACGGTCCACGTCCCGGCCGATGCGGTCGCCTCGCGGACCGCGGCCAACAGGCAGATCGGGCTCGACCTCATGGGGCGGGCCGGGGCGGTCGTCACCTCGACCGAGACGGTGGTCTTCCAGCTCCTCGGCCGCGCGGGGACGCCCGAGTTCAAGGCGCTGGCGCCCCTGGTGAAGGAGCCATGAGGGCCCGACCTCGATGAGGGCCCTCGGGTCGGCGGCGGGGGCGCCGATCGACGTGGCGGCGTTCGCCCCGCAGACGGAGGTGCTCCTGTCGGCCGTGCTGGCGGCCGCCCGCGGCGCGGTCGAGGCCGGCGTTGCGGTCGCGGTCGGCTCCCCCGGCTCGCCCGGGTCGGAGGCGATCGCGGCGCTGGCGCCGCTGGCCGGACCGGAGATGCGGGTCGAGTGGGCGGTCAACGAGAAGACCGCCATCGAGATCGCCGCCGGCGTCGCCTGGAGCGGCAAGCGCGTCCTGGTCGCCATGCCGACGTCGGGCCTCAACGTCGCGGCCGACTCGCTCCTCGGGGTCGTGGCGAGCGGGGTGAACGGCGGCCTGGTGATCCTGACCGCCGACGATCCCAACGCCTACTACGGCGGCGTCGAGCGGGACTCGCGCTACTACGCGCTCATGGGCGCCCTGCCGCTGCTCGAGCCGGCCACGCCCCAGGAGACGCTCGACTACACGCGCGACGCCTTCGAGGTTTCCGAGCGCAGCGGCGCCCCGATCCTCCTGCGCCTGACGACCGTCCTCGTCCACACGACCGGCGTCGTGACGACGCGCCCGCCGGAACGGACGCGCGTGAAGGGGACCTTCACCGCCGACCCGGACCGCTACGCGCGCCGGGGCGGCGCGCGGGTGCGGGCGCAGCACCGGGCCGCCCTCGCGCGGCTCGACGAGGTGAGCCGACTAACCGACCACCTCGTGCGACGGGAGGCGGGGAGCGGTCGGGTCGGGGCGATCGGCGTCGGGGTAGCGTGGCGCTACCTCCTCGAGGCGCGGGGGCGCGTGGCCCCGGACGCGCCGCTCCTCAAGCTGCCGGCTTCGCATCCGATTCCCGAGGGGGTCGTGGCGGAGTTCCTGGCCGGGGTCGATCGCGTCCTCGTGGTCGAGGAACTCGAGCCGGTCGTGGAGCGCGCCGTGCGGGGGCTGGCGGCCGGCCGCCCGGTGGCGGTGGCCGGCAAGCTCCCGGCGGGCGGATCGGCACCGCTCCTGCCGCGCGTCGGCGACTACGACGTGGACATCGTGGCGGCGGCGCTCGAGGCGCTGGCCGGCGGTCGTGCCGAGACGGCACCGTCGGCCGGCCCGGTGCCGCCGGAGGGGCCGGCGACGAGGGCCGACGACGGGGCCGGCGACGAGCGCACACCGGTCTTCCCGGCCGGCTGCCCGCACCGGGGCACCTTCCTCGCCCTGCGCCAGGCGGTGAAGAGCCTCAAGGCCGACCCGCGCGGCGTCATGGTGGCCGGAGACGTCGGCTGCGCGGGGCTCGGCGCGCTCGAGCCGGTGTCCGCCTGCGCGACCGAGGTGGCGACGGGCGCGAGCATCGCGGTCGCCCAGGGCTTCGTCTATGCCGGCATCGGCAAGCCGGTCGTCGCCGTGATCGGCGACGGCGCCTTCTTCCACGCCGGGCTGCCGGCGCTCGTCGGCGCCGTGCACCGGCAGGTCGACCTGACGGTGCTCGTGCTCGACAACGGCACGCGCTGCATCACCGGCGGCCAGCCGGTCCCGGGAACGCCGGACCGGCAGGGGACCACCAGGCCGATCAAGATCGAGGATCTCGCGCGCGCCTGCCAGGTGCGGCGCGTGATGGTGGTCGACCCCTACGACGTCAAGCGCACGGCCTCGGCCATCGTCACGAGCGTCCGCGGCGGCGGCGTCTCGGTGGTCATCGCGCGCAGGCCCTGCGAGGCGCACCTGCCGGAGCCTCCGGCGCTGCCGCTCGAGGTCCGTGCGAAGCGGTGCGTCGGGGTGGCCGCGTGCGAGGAGTCCTGCATCGCCGTCACCGCCTGCCCGGCCCTCCAGGTCGACGCCCAGGGGAAGGCGCGCATCGACGCCGGCGCCTGCGTCGGGTGCCGGCTCTGTGAGTCGGTCTGCCCGACGCGGGCGATCCGGCGGCCGTGGCGGTTCGGGTCGGGCGGCGCGACGCGGAGCGGCCGTGGCTGACGACGAGACGAGAGCGCTGCCGCCCCGGCGGCCCTGGGAGCGACCCGCCCCGGCCGCCGCGCGCGCGGCCGATCCGCAGTGGGACCTGGTCGTAGGCGGGCTCGCGAGCCAGCACGTACCGCTGCTGGCCGAGGTGGTGGCCGCGGCGGCCCGCCTCGAGGGGTACACCGTGCAGTACTGGCTCGACCTGAGCGAGGCCAGGCTCCACGGCGGCGTCCGGGCCCACGTGCGCGTCGGGCCGGCGGCGAGCCCGAAGGTGCCGCGCGGCTGCGCCAGCCTCCTGGTCGGCCTCGAGACCGGCGAGGCGCGGCGGCTCGCCCGCTACCTCGCCCCGGGCGGAGCGGCGATCGTGCCGGTCCATGCCTGGCCGACGCTCGATGCCAAGCTCGGCCGAAGCCGATACCCGGACGCCGAGCGGCTCGCGCAGGAGCTGTCGGCCCTGGCCAAGCGGGTCGTCACGCTCGACCTGGCCCGCCTCGGCGCGGAAGGGGCGGCACCGGAGCCGCCGCCGCCGGGCGCCGAGGCGCTGGTGGCGCTCGGCGCGATCACGGCGCTCACGCACGTGGTCGACCGCGAGTCGGTCGTCCGGGCGGTGCGGGACCGGATGGGCAAGGCCGCCGACGTCGCGGTGGAGGCCTGCCTCGCGGGCTATCGGGCGGTCGCGGGCGACGAGTAGACCGCTCGACCATCCGGATCGTTGACACACCTGTGACCTTGGGAGAGAATCCGCGCGGATGCTGGCGTCCCTGTACGGACTCCTGGCCGCGGCGCCGGACGGGCTCTCGCAGACCGAACTCGTGCGGCGGGCGCTCAAGCTGGCCGAGCCGAGCGGCGGCGAGTCGCTCGTGGCGGCCGTGAGTCTCGAGGTGCGCCGCCTCCTCGAGGGCGACGCGCGGTTCCGTCTCGACCCGCCCGATCGCTGGCGCCTCGCCGTGCCACCGGTGGCCGGCGGCGGTCCGTACGATCCGCCCGCCGAGACCGCGCTCGACGCCCTCACCTTCACCGTGGTCGACCTCGAGACGACCGGGTGCCGCGCCGGCGTCGACCGGGTCATCGAGATCGGCGCGGTCCGCGTCGCGGGGGGCCGGATCGCCGAGCGGTTCCGGAGCTTCGTGCACCCGGGTCGGCCGATTCCGCCGTTCGTCACGCGGCTGACCGGCATCGACGACGAGATGGTGGAAGGGGCGCCCCCCTTCGCCGCGGTCGCGGACGACGTGCGGGCCTTCGTCGGCGACTCGGTGGTCGTGGCGCACAACGCGGCCTTCGACGGACGATTCCTCGACGCCGAGCTCACCGCCGCCACGGGACGCCCGCTCGAGCGGCCGATGCTCTGCACCCTGCGGCTCGGCCGGCGGCTTCTGGCCGGCGCCGTGCCGCGCATGAACCTCGACACGGTCGCGGACTACTACGGGTTCGCCTTCGACGGGCGCCACCGCGCGCTCGGCGACGCCGAGGTCACCGCGCTCGTCCTGACCCGCTTCCTCGAGCAGTGTGCGGACGAGGGGGTCACGAGCTGGGGTGAGCTGCGACGCCTGACCACGCAACGCCGGCCCCGCAAGCGTGCCGGGCCGGTCGACTCCAGGGAGCCGCGAGGGCGAGGGGCCCGCGCGGAGGGAGGCAGCGCATGAGCCAGGGACCGGGTCGGCCAGGCGGGGAGCGCCGCGCCTCCAGGCGGGTCTCCCTCGTCGCGGAGATCGAGTACTCGAGCGACAGCCCCAGCGTCACCCGACGCCTCACCGATCTGTCGGTCGACGGTCTCTTCATCGACACGATATCCCCTCTGCCGCCCGGCACCCTCATCTCCATCCGCTTCAACCTGCCGGGCGAGGCGCTCCCCATCGTCGTGCTGGGCGAGGTGGTCTGGGGACAGGAGCACCTCGGCATGGGCGTCCGCTTCATGAACCTGCGGCCGAAGGACCGGGAGCGGATTCGGGCCTGGATCGCCGCACAGGGGTGACCGGGTGCGGCCTGCTTCTTGCTTCGAACGCCGAGAGGGCGTGGACTTCGAGACAGGCCTTTGAACCCGGATGAGCATCCTCCTGGTCGATGCGTCGAAGCCGTTGCAGGAACTGGAGAAAGCGGCCCTCGCGCGGTTCGGGCTGCCGGTGGTGACCTGCGCGCCCGAACGGCTCGGCGACACATTGCGGCAAGCCCGCGCGCGTCTCGTCCTCCTCTCCGAGCGGTGCGAGGACCCGGCCGGTCTCTGCCGCACGGTTCGCCAGTCGCCCGGGTTCGAGACCGTGCCGATCCTCCTCGTCACCGGTGACGAGGGACCCGAGGCTCAGGCGCGGGCGCGCGCCTGCGGCGCCGACGCCGCCCTCGGCCGTCCCTTCACCCGCGCCCGCCTCGGGCGGCGCCTGCGCAGCTATCTCGCGGGCGGCCCCGGCGGGGTCGAGTCACGCGACAGCGCCCGCGTGCCGGTGCGCGTGCCGCTCCTCTACGGCGTCGGCCGGGCGGACGTGACGGGCTACCTCTACAACCTCTCCCGTACCGGGCTCTACGTGATGGGCGAGCGGACGTTCCCGCCGGGCACGGAGCTGGTCCTGCGGCTGCAGCTCCCGAACTCGCGGCGGGAGTTCGACGGCTCCGGGCGGGTCGTCTGGGTGAACCCTCCCGGCACGCAAGCCGCCGCGTCGCCCGGCCGGCCTCCGGGCATGGGCATCGAGTTCGTCTCGCTACCGCCCCAGACCCGCAGCCTCATCGACCTCCTCGTCGCCCGCCTGATCCGCCACGGGTACGCCGTGGGTTAGGACAGGCCGTTCTCCCGCCACCGGTCGGTCTTCGAGACGTCGTCGCCATTGGAAAGAGGGGCGGCCCACCGCGGCGGCCGCGAACGCGAGCGGCTCCCGGGGGCGCGCGCGCCGCCTGGCCGGGTCGCCCGGTTCGCGGTAGACTCCCCGATGGGCTTCAGGCACAAAGCCAAGCGACGACGCCAGCTTGTGCGCGTCGCGGCGGACCGGAGGCGAACTGGGGTATGGCGCAGACCGAACGGCTCCTCATCGGCGGCGAATGGGTCGAGGCGGCATCGAAGGCGGTCTTCGAGGTGACCAACCCGGCGACCGGCGACGTCATCGCGAAGGTCGCCGACGCGGGGAGGGAGGAGACCCGCCAGGCCATCCACGCGGCCGCGCGCGCCTTCCCCGAGTGGTCCGGGGCGACCGCCAAGACGCGAGCCGACGCGCTCACGAAGGCGTGCCAGCTCATGCTCGAACGCAAGGAGGAGCTGGCGCGGCTCATGACGACCGAGCAGGGCAAGCCGCTGGCCGAGGCGCGCGGCGAGGTCGTCTACGCGGCCGGCTTCCTCGAGTGGTACGCGGGCGAGGCGGTGCGGGTCTACGGCGAGACGATCCCCGCCTCGGTCACGACCAAGCGGCTCGTGGTCCTCAGGCAGCCGATCGGCGTCGTCGCCGCCATCACCCCCTGGAACTTCCCGAGCGCCATGATCACGCGCAAGATCGCGCCGGCGCTCGCCGCGGGCTGCACGGTCGTCGTCAAGCCGGCCGAGCAGACGCCGCTCTCGGCGCTCGCCCTCGGCCGCATCTTCCTCGAGGCCGGCTTCCCGCCCGGCGTCGTCAACATCGTCACGTCACGCGACCCGCGCGAGGTCGGCGCCGAACTGCTGTCGAACCCGATCGTGCGCAAGGTGACCTTCACCGGCTCCACCGAGGTCGGCAAGCTCCTCATGCGGCAGGCGGCCGACCAGGTGAAGAAGGTGTCGCTAGAGCTGGGCGGGCACGCGCCCTTCATCGTCTTCGAGGATGCCGACCTCGACGCGGCGGCCGACGGCGCCGTCGCCTCCAAGTTCCGCAACATGGGGCAGACCTGCGTCTGCGCCAACCGCCTCTACGTGCACCGATCGGTGGTCGACGCGTTCACGCGGAAGTTCACCGAGCGGGTTGCCAAGCTCAAGATGGGCAACGGGCTCGAGGAGGGGGTCCAGGTCGGTCCGCTGATCGACGAGCAGGGCTTCAAGAAGGTCGAGGCCCACGTGGCCGACGCCGTGGCGCAGGGCGCCGTGGTCCTCCTCGGCGGCAAGCCCCGTCGCGACGGCGCGTTCGCGAAGGGGTACTTCTACGAGCCGACGGTCCTCACCGGCGTCAAGGACTCCATGCGGATCATGAAGGAGGAGACCTTCGGCCCGGTCGCGCCGATCGAGCCGTTCGACACGGAGGACGAGGTCATCCGCAAGGCCAACGACACGCCGTACGGGCTCGCGGCCTACTTCTACAGCCGCGACGTGGGGCGCGTCTGGCGCGTCGCCGAGCGGCTCGAGTACGGCATCGTCGGCGCCAACGACGCGCTGCCGTCGGTGCCGCAGGCGCCCTTCGGCGGCTGGAAGGAGAGCGGCATCGGCCGCGAGGGAGGCCGCGAGGGGATGGAGCCGTTCCTCGAGACCAAGTACGTCTCGATGGGGGGCATCTAGGCGCTCGCGACCCGGCACGGCTTCCGGGCGCCCCTTCCCACCCGACGTTCGGCGGCTTGCCAGGGCCCTCGCACGGCGCGCAAACCCGGCCGTGCCCGAGGGCCTCTCCGTCCTCCCTGGGCGCGTTCCCGAGGCGACTCGAGCCTGCCGAGAGACCTCGGGTCCTGCCTGTCGATCAGCACTTGCCTCAGCAGCACTGACCGAATCGCGCGCGTGGTGCCGCGTCTCGCCCCGCCCGCCTCGCGCCCTACGGCGGGCAACCGGCCGAGGCCGAACTCGGTTCGAACCGAGTTC
>DATCKS010000246.1:0-6374 GCA_036562265.1 Thermodesulfobacteriota bacterium
CCCCGGACGCTCAACCGCTTCCAGCAGCGCAACGCCGTGCGGGTCTTCGGCGGCGTCAACCCGGGTGTGACCAAGGAGGAGGGGCTCCGCATCCTCGAGACCGCGGCGGCCTCGGTGGGCGGCCCGGGCGTGATCCTCGACTACGCGGGCGAGTCGCGACAGATCCGCTACGAGGGGGCCGCGCTCACGGTGACGCTCGCCTTCGCGGTCGTGCTCATCTACCTGGTGCTCGCGGCGCAGTTCCAGAGCTTCCGCGACCCGCTGATCGTGCTCCTGGGATCGGTGCCGCTGGCGATCTCGGGCGCGCTCCTGTTCAGCTTCCTCGACCTGACGACGATCAACATCTACTCGCAGGTCGGGCTGATCACGCTCGTGGGTCTCATCGCGAAGAACGGCATCCTGATCGTGGAGTTCGCCAACACGCTCCAGGCGCGCGGCCTGTCGAAGGCGGCGGCGCTGCGAGAGGCGTCGCTCACGCGGCTTCGGCCCGTGCTGATGACCTCGGCGGCCACCGTGTTCGGCCACTTCCCGCTCGTGCTGGTGACCGGGCCCGGGGCCGAGGCGCGCAACAGCATCGGGATCGTCCTCGTGGCGGGGATGATCATCGGCACGCTCTTCACGCTGTTCGTCGTGCCGGTCTTCTACTCGCTGATCGCGGCCCGGCACCGGCCGGCCGAGGAGGACGAGGCGCTCGAGGACCTCGGCGTGGACGCGGCGGCGCCGGCGCTGGCCGGGACGAACGGGTGGCGGCGATGAACCGGGTCTTCGCGATCGTCACGCTTGCCACGCTGCTCGCGGGCTGCGCGCTCGGTCCGGACTACCGCCGGCCCGACGTGCCGACCCCCGTCGCCTGGCGCGACACCGCCGCCCAGGTCGAGCCCGAGGTCGGCCAGCCGATCGCGATCGAGCACGACGCGCGCCTGCGGCAGGTCGATCTTGAGGTCGCTGTCGACGTAGAGGAACTTGCCGCTCTGCCAGCCGGCGCCGACCACGGCCTGGACCGTCTCGAGCATCTGCTCGGGCGGCGCGTCGCTCTGCAGCACCAGCTCGACGTCGTACTGGCCCGGCGTCGGCAGCGGCGGGTCGAGGCGCGGGAACACCCTGAGGCCCGGCACCTGCGACACGGCGCCGAAGACCTCCCCGTACATCTCCTGGGTCGAGCGGGGGCGCTCGCGCCAGTCCTTCGTCACCATGCCGCCGAAGCCGCCCCACGACGTGGTGAGCGACCACATGAACTCCGTCTCGGGGAACGCCCGGACCGCCTCGACGACGTCGAGCGACTCGCGATTGGTCGCCTCGACCGTGGAGTCGGGCGCCGCCTCGAGGAAGAAGCTGATGTGGCTCTGGTCCTCGACCGGCGCCAGCTCCTTGCTCGAGTACGTGTAGAGCGGCCAGGCCGCCGCCATGACGAGGAGCGCCGCCGCGACGACCGCCCAGCGCATCTCGAGCGCCACGTCGAGCATCCGGGCGTAGCCCCGCCGGACGAGGTCGAAGCCGCGGTTGACGAGCCTCGTCAGCCGGCCCTCCTTGCCGTGCGGGTGGACGAAGCGGGAGCTGAGCATCGGCGAGAGGGTGAGCGCGACCACGCCGGACACGACGACCGCGGCGGCGAGCGTGACGGCGAACTCGAGGAAGAGCGAGCCGGTGAGTCCTCCCTGGAAGCCGATCGGCGTGTAGACCGCGGCCAGCGTGATCGTCATGGCGATGATCGGGCCGACCAGCTCGCGAGCGCCGACGAGCGCCGCCTGGATGCGGGACTTGCCCTCTCTGACGTGCCGCTCGACGTTCTCGACCACGACGATCGCGTCGTCGACGACGAGGCCGACCGACAGCACGATCGCGAGGATCGTCAGGAGGTTGAGGCTGAATCCGGCCGCGTACATGACGATCGTGGCGCCGATCAACGAGACCGGCATCGCGAGGAGCGGGACGAGCGCCGTGCGGACCGACCCCATGAAGAGGAAGACGACGACGCCGACGATCATGATGGTCTCGGTCAGCGTCTTGGTGATCTCCCTCAGGGCGTCTTCCATGAACACCGTCGCGTCGTACGCGAGGCGCATGTCGATGTCCTTCGGCAGGGTCGGCCGGATCCGCTCCATCTCCTCGCGCAGCCGGTGCGCGACCTCGATCTCGTTGGAGCCGACGAGCGGCCAGATCCCGAGGTAGACCGCCTCCCGGTCGTTGAACTTCGCGACCATGTCGGCCTCCTCGGCCCCGAGCTCCACCCGCGCCACGTCGCTCAGGCGGACGACCGCGCCGTTTCGCTCGGCGACGATCAGGTCCCTGAACTCCTCGACGGCGCGCAGGTCGGTGTTGGCGAGGAGGTTGACCTGCACGAGGTTGCCCTTCGTCTGGCCGACGGCGGCGAGGTAGTTGTTGCGCTGGAGCGCCGCGTGCACGTCTCCCGGCGCGAGGTTCAGCGCCGCGAGGCGATCGGGATCGATCCAGACCCGCATGGCGAGCTGGCGGCCCCCTTCGATGGTCACACGCTGGACGCCGGCGAGCGTGGCCAGCTGCGGCTGGAGCGTGCGGGCGAGCCAGTCGGTGATGGCCGGCACGCTCCGCTCCGTGGACGTGAAGCTGATGTAGAACGACGCGTACGGCCGGTCGGCGCGCTGCACCTCGACGACCGGCGGCTCGGCCTCGGCCGGCAGCTCCGAGCGGACCTGCTGGAGCCGCGCGGTGACCTCGGCGAGCGCCGCGGTGCTGTCGTGGTTCAGCTTGAGCCGGATCGTTACCGTGCTCACGCCGGCACGGCTGGTCGACTCGATGTAGTCGACCCCGCTGATCGCCGAGACCGCCCGCTCGATCGGCGTGGTCAGGAACCCGCGGACGGTCTCGGCGCTGGCGCCGGTGTAGACCGTGGTGATCACGACGGACGAGCTTTCGAGCTGCGGGTACTGCTGCACCGGCAGCGTCGTCAGCGCCCGCCACCCCACGAGCACGATCACCAGGTTGACGACGATCGCGAGGACGGGGTGCTTGATGAAGACGTCGGTGAATCGGCGCATTACCTGGTCCCGCTCGCAGAGGCCGTGGTGTCGTTGGCGATCGCGACGAGGGTCGCCTCGCGGAGCTTGAAGGCGCCCGACGCGGCCACCTGCTCCCCGGCGGAGAGCCCGTCGAGGACGAGGACCTCGTCGCCGAGCACCGGGCCGCTCTCGACCCGCCGGAGGTGGGCGCGCGACTTGCCGTTCGCGTCCGCCTCGATGACGAACACGTGGTCCCCCTCGGGCCCCTTGCGCAGCGCGCTCACCGGGATCGCCACGGCCGTCCGCGTCGGGCCGGCCGGCACCACGACGCGAACCGAGGCGCCAGGCGCGGGCGTCCGGGGTCCGCGGGCGATTCTCGCGCGCACGGCGGCGTTGCGGGTCGCCGGATCGATGCGGGCATCGACGGCGACGATACGGCCGGCGATGGGGGACGGATCGTTGCCGGCGAAGATCTCGACACGATCGCCCCGTCCGAGGCTCGCGGCCACCCACTGCGGGACCGTGAAGTCGACGTGGGCGGCGTCGTCGACCCCCTGTAGCGTCGTGATCTGCGTCCCCTCGTTCAGGTACTGGCCGGGGTGCACGTCGGCGAGCCCCACGCGGGCGCGGAACGGCGCGCGGATCGTCTTGCGGGCGATGATCGCCTTCGTGCGCTCGATCTGGGCCAGGGCGACGTCGCGCTCGGCGCGCGCGCGGTCGACCTCCGCCTCGGAGGCGGCGCGGCTGCGGCTCGCCCGCTCGAGGCGCCTAAGGAGCGTCTCGGCGAGGGCGGCCTGCGCCGTCAGCGCCTCGAGTTCCGCCTCCTCGACCGCCACGTCGAGCCGGACGAGCACGTCGCCCGCCTCGACGACCTGGCCCGGCCTGAAGAGGACCTCCTGAACGGTGCCCGGTAGCTCGTTGCGCAGGGTGATCGAGCGGAGCGCCAGGACCGTGCCGATCGACGTCGTCGTCTCGCGGTGCTCGCGCGGCCGCGCGACGGCGGCGGTCACGCGCTCCACCGGCTCCGGCTGGTTCGCGGAAACGGCGTTCGCCTCCTGAATGGACGCGTACTTCCAGGCGGCAAGGCCGCCACCGGTCGCGATCAGTATCACGAGCAGTACGAAGGATCCGATCCAACCACGACGAGTCATGAGCGGCGCCCTCCCGAGCGCGTGATGGGCAGATTGGCCGTCTCGCCGTCCGGACGGCTCATCGGGGTCGCCTTGAGCAAGGCGTGTGCCGCCAACCCCTTCCTCCCGGAATCGCGCCGCTGGCCGGGGGTTCGGCGAGGCCGCCGTCCGGCGGGCCGCCGCCGGCGGTGCACGTCGAAACGTGCCTCGTTCCACCGTGAAGTCGCGGCGCTGCAGGGTCGGACGTACGGTGGCGTATGCCACGACAGGGGCATGTCACCGTTCCGTCCCGTGTCGGGTCGAACCGACGGACCGGAGATCGACGGCGCAGCGCCGGCCGGGCCGGCGCTAGGGGCGGGCGACCTCGGCGAGTCGCTTTTCGAGGAACCGCCGTTCGGCGTCGTTCGTGACGAGCGCGAGCGCCTCTCGATAGGCGCTCGCGGCCTCGGCGCGGCGACCGAGGCGGCGCAGGAGGTCGGCGCGGGCGGCCGGCAGCAGGTGGTAGCCGGGGAGGTGGATCGTGTCGAGCAGGGCGAGGCCCCGCTCGAGGCCGTCGGCCATCGCGACCGCGACCGCGCGGTTCAGTTCGACGACCGGGGAGGGGTAGAGGCTCGCCAGGAGTCCGTAGAGCGCCGCGATCTGGGGCCAGTCGGTCTCGGCTGCCGACTTCGCCTCGCAGTGCAAGGCGGCGATCGCCGCCTGGATGGCGTACTTCCCCGGCGGCCAGCCGGCGAGCGCGCGTTCCACCAGGGCCGCCCCCTCGGCGATCTTCGCCCGGTCCCACCGCGAGCGGTCCTGGTCCTCCAGAAGGACGATGGCCCCCTCGTCGTCGGTGCGGGCGTCGCGGCGGGCGTCGTGCAGCAGCATCAACGCCAGGAGCCCCTTCGGCTCCCGCTCGGCGGGCAGAAGCTCGACGAGCAGGCGGCCGAGCCGGATCGCCTCGGCGCAGAGTTCGGCCCGCACGAGGTCGGCGCCGAACGTGGCCGAGTAGCCCTCGTTGAAGACGAGGTAGACGACCGCGAGCACGGCCTCGAGCCGGGCGGCCAGCTCGTCGTCGCCGGGCACCTCGTAGGGGATGCGGGCGTTCTTGATCTTCGCCTTGGCGCGGACGATGCGTTGCGCCAGGGTCGGCACCGGCACGAGGAACGCGCGTGCGATCTCCTCGGTCGAGAGCCCGCAGACGGTGCGCAGCGTCAGCGCCACCTGCGCTTCCAGCGAGAGCGCCGGATGGCAGCAGGTGAAGATGAGCCGGAGCGAATCGAGCGGCACCGGAGCGTCCTCCTCCCGTTCGGAGAGCGCGGCGATCTCCGCGTGCTTGCTCTCGGCCATCGCCCGGTGACGGAGCTGGTCGATCGCCTTGTGGCGCGCCGTCGAGAGGAGCCAGGCGACCGGGTTCTGCGGCGGCCCCTGCGTCGGCCACCGGGCGAGGGCGGCCTCGAACGCCTCCTGCAACGCGTCCTCGGCCAGGTCGAAGTCCCTGACGGTACGGATCAGGGTCGCCAGGATGCGCCCGTACTCGCGCCGGTGGAGATCGCCGAGGTCCACGGCTCAGGCGGCCGGCATCACCGGCCGTACCTCGACCGCGCCGCCGGCGGCGAGCGTCGGGACGCGCGCCGCGATACCGAGCGCCTCGTCGAGGTCACGGCACTCGATCAGGTGGTACCCCCCGATCTGCTCCCGGGTCTCCGCGAAGGGGCCGTCGGTGGCGATGACCTTGCCGTGGGCCTCGCGCAGGGTCGTGGCCGTCGCGGTCGGGTGCAACTGCGCCCCGCCGCGGTAATGGCCGCTTCTCACGATCCCCTGGACGAACTCGCCGTACGCCCGCATGATCCGGTCCCGCTGGGCGTCGGGCATCTCCGCCCACCGCTGCTCGTCGAAGCAGCAGAGCAGCATGTACTGCATGGCGTCTCCTCCTCTCGCGAGGGAGTCGAACGAGGCGCCGTCCGATCGACAGGGCCCGACTATACTACCGGCAGGCGAGGCCGCCGGAAACGATGCGGGGCGCCGAAGCGCCCCGCATCGGCCGGCCGATCCTCGACCGCTCGACCGGCGCTCCCCTCTGGCTCGCCCGGCCGATCGAGCAGCCGGCGACAACGCCGCTCGCGTTCGGGGGGCCCGGCGTCGCACCGGCGCTCGGGGAGTGGCCGGTTGCGCAGGTGGTAAAGTGTCTCATCGCCTGGCGATCCGACGCCGAGATCCGGCACGTGCAGGCCGAACGCTGCCGCCTCTTACGACGCCTGCGTCGGCACCGCGTACGAGGTGCCGCGCG
>DATCKS010000258.1:0-1831 GCA_036562265.1 Thermodesulfobacteriota bacterium
GAACGGGTATATGCGAACGAGGGACCTGAGTAGCGGGTTCACCCGGAACGCTGTGCGGCTCGTCCTGGCCTGCGCCGTGGCCCTGGCCGGGTGCGACTCGCAGAACTCCGGCGGGCAGGCGGTTGCGCCGCCGCCTCCGGAGGTGGGGGTCGTGGAGATCCGAACCGAGGCAGTGCCGATCACGACGGAGCTGCCGGGGCGGACCTCGCCCCACCTCATCGCCGAGGTGCGCCCGCAGGTGGACGGCATCATCCAGAAGCGCCTCTTCCGCGAGGGGAGCTACGTCAAGGCCGGCGACGTCCTCTACCAGATCGACCCGGCCACCTACCAGGCGGCCTACGACAGCGCGAAGGCCGCGCTCGCCAGGGCCGAGGCGAGTCTGGCGTCCGCCCGGCTCAAGGAGAAGCGCTTCCGGGAGCTGATGGACGCCAAGGTGGTGAGCCGGCAGGCGTACGACGACGCCAAGGCCGCGCTCGACCAGGCGGAGGCCGACGTGGCGGCCGCGAAGGCGGCGGTCGAGGCGGCGCGCATCAACCTCGCGTACACGCGCATCACCGCGCCGATCTCGGGGCGCGTCGGGCGGTCGACGGTCACCCCGGGGGCGCTCGTGACCGCCAACCAGGCCGCGGCGCTCGTCACGGTGCAACAGCTCGACCCGATGTACGTCGACGTGGTCCAGTCGAGCGCCGAGCTCTTGCGGCTCAGGCGGGAGCTCGAGAGCGGGCGGCTCAAGAGCGCCGGCCCCGGCCGGGCATCGGTGAGGCTGCGGCTCGAGGACGGCAGCGAGTACGCCCACGAGGGGACGCTGCAGTTCACCGACGTGACCGTCGACGAGAGCACCGGCGCCGTGACGCTGCGGGCCGTCTTCCCGAACCCGAAGGGGGAGCTTCTGCCCGGCATGTACGTGCGCGCGATCCTCCAGCAGGGGGTCGCCGAGCAGGCGATCCTCGTGCCGCAGCAGGGGGTGAGCCGCGATCCGAGGGGCAACGCCATCGCCCTCGTCGTCGGCGACGACGGCACGGTGGAGCAGCGGACGCTCGAGGTGAGCCGCGCCATCGGGGACAAGTGGCTCGTGACCGCCGGGCTCCGGCCGGGCGATCGGGTGATCGTCGAGGGGCTCCAGCGGGCCAGGCCGGGGAGCGTCGTCACGCCGGTGCCGGCGGGCGGCGAGCCGGCCTCCGGGACGCCGGGCGAGACGCCTCCCAAGGCCGGCACGGCCGCGCGCTGACGGAGCCCGTTCATGTCCAGGTTCTTCATCGATCGCCCCGTCTTCGCGTGGGTGATCGCCATCGTGATCATGCTGGCCGGCGGGCTCGCCATCCTGACCCTGCCGGTCGCCCAGTACCCGACCATCGCGCCGCCGGCGGTGACGATCCGCGCGACCTACCCGGGCGCGTCCGCCGAGACGGTCGAGGACTCGGTCACGCAGGTGATCGAGCAGAAGCTCAAGGGCATCGACCACCTCCTCTACATCTCCTCGACGAGCGACTCGTCGGGCAACGTCGCCATCGAGCTGACGTTCGACACGGCCGCCGACCCCGACATCGCGCAGGTCCAGGTCCAGAACAAGCTCCAGCTCGCCATGCCGCTTTTGCCGCTGGACGTCCAGCGGCAGGGCGTGCAGGTCACGAAGTCGTCGTCGACCTTCCTCATGGTGCTCGCCTTCGTCTCCGAGGACGGCTCCATGACCAGGACCGACATCGCCGACTTCGTGGCCGCCCAGGTGCAGGACCCGATCAGCCGGGTGCCCGGCGTCGGCAACGTGCAGGTCTTCGGCAGCCAGTACGCGATGCGGATCTGGCTCGACCCGAGCCGGCTCAACAACTACCGG
>DATCKS010000264.1:0-2402 GCA_036562265.1 Thermodesulfobacteriota bacterium
TCTACGTGTCGGGCGGATCGGAGCACCAGGGCCCGGCCGGCGGCGGTCCGGTGGCGGTCGTGGCGAGGGCCTGACGGGATGTCGCACCCGACGGAGCCAGACTTCCGACTCGCCGTCGTCGCGCTCGGCGGCAACGCCGTCTACCCGAAGGGGATCCGCGGAACGGCCGAGGAGCAGTTCGAGATCCTCGAGCGGACCTGCGCGCAGCTCGCGCGGATGGCCGCTGGCGGCTACCGGCTCGCCCTCACCCACGGCAACGGCCCGGTCATCGGCAACATCCTCATCCGCATGGCCATGGCGAGTACCGTGGTCCCTCCCATGCCGATGGACGTCTGCGTCGCGGACTCGCAGGGGGGGATGGGCTACATGATCCAGCAGAGCCTCGCCGGCGCCCTCCTCGCGGCCGGCGTCCCGGCGCCCGTGGTCTCGGTCGTCACGCAGGTCGAGGTCGACGCGGACGACCCCGCCTTCCGGCACCCGTCGAAGCCGGTCGGGCCCTTCTACACGCCGGAGGAGGCCGAGCGGATCGCCGGCCGGACCGGATGGGAGTTCCGGGACGACGCGGGGCGGGGCCACCGCCGCGTCGTCCCGTCGCCGCCGCCGAAGGCGATCGTCGAGATCGAGGCGGTGCGCCGTCTGGTCGAGGCGGGCGTCGTCCCGATCGCGGCCGGCGGCGGCGGCATCCCCGTGACGCGGCAGGCGGACGGCCGCTACCGGGGGGTGGCCGCCGTGATCGACAAGGACCTGACCGGCGCGCTCCTCGCCCTCGGCCTCGGCGCCGGCCTGTACATCAACCTGACCGGCGTCGACAGCGTGGCGCTCGACTTCGGCACGCCGGCCGAGCGACCGGTGCCGCGCCTCTCCGTCGCGGAGGCGAAGGCCCACCTCGAGGCGGGGCAGTTCGCCGAGGGGAGCATGGCGCCGAAGATCCGGGCCGCGGTGCAGTACGTCGAGAAGGGCGGGGGGACCATGATCATCACCTCGCTCGAGCGCGTCGAGGCGGCCCTCGAGGGAAAGGCCGGCACCCGGATCGTCCTGGAGTCGTGATGCCGGCGCGGTACGACCTGGTCCTGCGCAACGCGCGCCTCGAGTCGGGCGAGACCGTCGACGTCGCGGTCTCCGGGGGTCGCATCGCCGCGCGGGGACCGTCGCTTGCGGCCCGCGGCGCGGACGAGATCGACGCCGACGGACGGCTCCTCCTCCCCGGCATGGTCGACCCGCACCTGCACCTCGACAAGGCGCTCTCGCGGGAGGAGGTGCCGGAGCCGCCGGAGACCCTCGCGGCGGCCATCGAGGCGTCGAGGCGGCTCAAGGCCGGATGGAGCGAGGAGGCCATCGAGGCGCGGGCGGCGCGCGCCGCGGACATGGCGCTCCGGGCGGGGACGACGGCCCTCCGGACGCACGTGGACGTCGACCCGTACGTCGAGCTGCGCGGCTTCCGCGCGCTCCGGCGGGTCCGCGAGCGGTTCCGGGACCGGCTGCGGATCCAGATCGTCGCCTTCCCGCAGGAGGGGCTCGGCCGGGACGGACGGGTCGAGGCGATGCTCGGGCGGGCGCTCGAGGAGGGGGCCGACGCCGTCGGCGGCATCCCCGCGCGCGAGCCCGACCCGGAGGCGCACATCGACCGGATCTTCGCGCTGGCGAAGGCCGCCGGCGTGGACGTCGACATGCACGTGGACGAGTCGGACGACCCGGCCGATCTCTCGATCCGCGACCTCGCGAGAAAGACGGTCGCCTTGGGGTATCGGGGCCGCGTCGTCGCCGGCCACTGCACGTCGCTCGCCGCGGTCCCCGCGGCGCTGCTCGACGCCGTCGCCGCCGAGGTGAGAGAGGCCGGGATCTCGGTCGTCGCGCTCCCCTCCACGAACCTCTACCTTCAGGGCCGCTCGGATTCCCCCCCGGTGCGCCGCGGGATCACCCGCGTGCGCGAACTCCTGGCGGCCGGGGTCAACGTCACCTACGGCTCGGACAACATCCGCGACCCGTTCTGCCCGTTCGGCAACGCCCGGATGCTGGAGAGCGGACTCCTCCTGGCGCACGCCGCCTACATGGGGAGCCCCCACGACCTCGCGACCGTCGTCCGGATGGCGACCTGGCACGCCGCACGCGCCCTGCGTCTCCCCGATTACGGCCTCGAGGAGGGGTGCCGGGCCGACCTGGTGGTGCTCGACGCCGACTCCGTGCAGGAGGCGCTCGTCGGGCAGGCACGACCGCTCTGGGTCGTCGCCCGAGGCAGACCGGTCGCCGGAGCCCGGGCCGGAAGCGGCCGTGCCGGCCGGCCCGATGACCACGGCGAGGACGTATGAGGGACTCCGACGCAGGCATCGGCAACGCGGGCATCGGCCTCGTGTATCGCGTGGACGACGCGCCGCGCTCCACGGCTCACTGGCTCGTCTACACGG
>DATCKS010000280.1:0-2506 GCA_036562265.1 Thermodesulfobacteriota bacterium
GTGGAGGCGGGCCGGCGCGCCGAGCGGTCGGGGGCGATCGCGGAGGCGATCGGCGCGTACGAGACGGCGGCCGACCTCTACCGGGGAGACCTCCTCGAGGGGGAGCCGGACGCGGAGTGGTGCAGCCTCGAGCGCGAGCACCTTCGCGAGGTCCTGCTCGACGTGCTGACCGCGCTCGCGGGCCTCCACGCGCGCGAGGGCAACTTCGATCGGACGATTGCCTTTTGCCGCCGCGCCCTCCGCGTGGACCCGATCCGGGAGGAGGTCCACCGGCGGCTCGTGGAGGCGCTCTGGCGCGCCGGCCGGCGCGACGAGGCCCTGCGGCAGTACCGGACCTGCCGCGAGATCCTGCGGCAGGAACTCGGCGTGGCGCCGCTGCCCGAGACCGAGCGGCTCGCCGAGCGGGTCCGCGCGGGTCCCGCGCCGCGTGATGGGGGCCGGCGGGTGTGAGAGCGGAGGGGGTTCAGGCCGCGACCCGTTTCGGCTTCCAGGCGCCGGGTGCGACCGTTCGCACGAGGACGAGTTCGCAGACCAGGGCGAAGACGCTGAGGAGGGCGAAGCCGGGCGCGTAGCTGCCGACCGTGTCCTTGAAGAGCCCGAGCGCGAGGGGCGGGAAGAAGCCGCCGAGGCCGCCGGCCGCGCCGACGAGCCCCGTGGCGGTGCCGGTCGCCTGCGGGAAGCGCTGCGCGACGAGCTTGAAGACGGCGCCGTTGCCGAGGCCGAGGAGCGCGGCGGAGCCGAGTGCGCCGATGCCGGCGACGCTGCGGCCGCCGTGTGGGGCACCGATGTCCCGGCGGGGCGGGCGTGGTACAGTTAGCGTCCGCGTAAACCTTGTACTTTCGGGAAGTTAGCGGATGGCGTGCCGCGTGCAAGCCGGGCCGCACGGCGCCGCCCTGTCGTCTCACCTGGAGGACGCATGATCGGGATCTCTCGCCTCTACACCTCGCGCAACATGCCGGCCGACGGCCTCCGGTACGGGCGGCAGTCGACCGCCGGGCTGCACCCCTCGGAGGTGCTGCCGGACCGGCCGGCCACCGCGGCCCAGCGCCGGCCGGTGGTGGTGTGGAACGTGGGCCGTCGCTGCAACCTCCACTGCCGGCACTGCTACAGCGACTCGGCCAACCGGTTCTATCCGGGCGAGCTGACCACCGAGGAGGGCCTCGCCCTCATCGACGACCTGGCCGACTTCGGCATCCCGGTCCTGCTCCTCTCGGGCGGCGAGCCGCTCATGCGCCCCGACATCTTCGAGTTCATCGCGCGTGCGAAGGAGCGGCGGCTCAGGACGACCCTCTCGACCAACGGCACGCTCATCACGCCCGAGGTGGCCGAGAAGCTCAAGGCGTTCGGCCTCGGCTACGTCGGCATCAGCCTCGACGGGATCGGCGACGTGAACGACCGGTTCCGGGGGCACAAGGGGGCGTTCGAGAAGGCCGTGGCCGGCTTCCGCGCCTGCCGGGCCGTCGGCCAGCGCGTGGGGCTGCGCATGACGCTCACCCGGCACAACGTCCGCGAGTTGCCGCGGATCTTCGAGTTCGTCGAGACCGAGGGGATCGACCGCGTCTGCTTCTACCACCTGGTCGACGCCGGCCGCGGCACCCGTGAGCAGGCCCTCGACGCGCCGTCGGCGCGCGCCGCGATCGACGCGATCCTCGACTGGACCCGCTCGCTCGCCGACCGCGGCAAGAGGACCGAGGTCCTCACGGTGGACAACCCGTGCGACGGCCCCTACATCTACCTGCGCCTCCTCCGGGAGGACCCCGTGCGGGCCGCCGAGGCGCTCTCGCTCCTCACCTGGAACGGCGGGGGGCTGCACGGCTCGGGAATCGGCATCGGCGCGGTCGACTTCGTCGGCAACGTCCACCCCGATCAGTTCTGGTCGAGCGCCGTGCTCGGCAACGTGCGCGAGCGGCGCTTCTCCGAGATCTGGCAGGACAGCTCGGTGCCGCTCCTCGCCGAGCTTCGCAACCGGGCGGGCCGGCTCCGCGGCCGGTGCGCCGCCTGCCAGTGGCTCGACGTGTGCGGGGGCGGCTTCCGGGTGCGGGCGCTCGCGGCGCACGGCGACCCGTGGGCCGAGGATCCGGGCTGCTACCTGACCGACGCCGAGTGCGGTCTCGTGCCCGGCTCCCGGATCCGGGAGCCGTTCGCGGCCCATGCGTGACGGAGGTGCGGAGATGACCGGCACGAGGCCGCCCGGGCTGCCGACCGACTTCTCGCAGGCGCCCTGGGTCGTGATCTGGGAGATGACGCGCGCCTGCGACCTCGCCTGCCGGCACTGCCGCGCCTGTGCGATCACGCGGCGGCACCCGAACGAGCTGACCACCGAGGAGGCGCGGCGGCTGCTGCGCGACATCCGCCGCTTCGGCTCGCCGCTGGTCGTCCTGACCGGCGGCGACCCGCTCAAGCGCGACGACGCGATCGACCTGGTGGCCTACGGCGCCTCGCTCGGCCTCCGCATGGCGATGACCCCCTCGGGCACGCCGCTCATGACGCCGGAGGTGATCCGCCG
>DATCKS010000282.1:0-16544 GCA_036562265.1 Thermodesulfobacteriota bacterium
GTAGTGGTTGGCCGTGAGCGGCCCGACCATCGGCTGGACCCGGGCGAGCAGCTCGCGGGCGATCCCCTCGCGGGAGTTGGGCAGGACGCGCGCCGCCGCATCGAGCCAGGCGTCGAGCGCCGCCGCGAGCGGCGACGGGCCCCCGCCGCCCGCCCCCCCGTCGAACGCGTTCCCCCCGAGGTCGAGGCCGACGTCGTCGAGGGGAGCCGGGGCCGGCGCCGCGCGGCCCTCGAGCACGTCGAGCTCCCGCTTGAGCTCCCCGGCATCGAACGCCGCCGTTGCGCCGAAGCCGCGCAGCTGCTCCTCGAGCGCCGCCACCTCGGCGGTCAGGCGCTCGCGCTCGGCCTCGAGCGCGGCGAAGTTCTTCTGCTGCGTGATCGCCTCCCGGCGCTCGGCGACGGCCGCGCGGCGCTCCTTGAGGGCGCGGTACTCCTCCACCCGCTCGAGGACGCCGCTCGGCCCCGCGACGCCCAGCGTCTCCTGCGCGGTGCGTACCGCCTTGGTCTCGATCTCGAAGCGCTTCTCGATCGCCTGGATCCGATCGTCGAGGCCGGCCAGGGCGTCGACGGCGGCCTTGCGCCGGCCGGCGGCCTGGATGTCCCGGACGGCGCCGTAGACGGCCGTGCCGAGACCGAGGAGGGCGAGGACCGCCAGGCCCGGCAGGAAGACCCCGCCCACGAGCCCGAGCACGGTGACGCCGCCCCCCGCGAGAACGAGCGGGTCCTTCTGGACCGGCGTGACCGGGGCGTTGGCCGCGAGTTCGAGCGCCTCGCGCTCGGCCTCCACGGCCGCGAGGTCGGCCTCGCGCCGGTCGGCCAGCGTCTTGAAGCCGCGCGCCCGCGCCTCGAGCTGGTCGGGGTCGACGCCGAGCGCCTCGAACTCGCCGATCGCCCGATCGAGTTCCGCCGCCATCTGGTCGAGCTTGCGGATGTCGCCGAACTCGGCCTCGATCTCGAAGAGCCTGGCCTTGACGCCGTCGAGCTTGAACTCGACCTGCCCCATCTCCTCGATGCGGGCCAGCTCGGCCTTGAGCTCCGCGATGCGCGCCTCCTTGGCCGCGCCGGCGAGCGGCGCCGCGGGGGGGGCGGCGGCAGCCACGCGTACCGTCCCGAGGCCGTCACCGCTCGAGGCGGCCCCCCGGCCGGCAGCCCCACCCAGGAGCCCTCGCCGGTCGGCCGCCGACGGCATGCCGACCCGGTCGAGGCAGAAGAGCGTCTCGAAGGCGCGGCGGCCCGGCAGCCCGGCCGACTCGAAGAGCCAGCGGCGGACCGCCTCGGCGTCGCGCCCGATCGCCTGGTACTTGCCGGAGTCGGGGTCGAGAACGCCCAGCGAGGCGGCGCCGTCGTCGAGGTCGCGAACGAGGCGGTAGGTCCGGTCCTCGTGCACGAAGATGAGGCCGGTGCGGGCCTGGCCGCGCGGCGCCCCTTCCGGGGCGAGCGAGCCCGCGCGCCCCTCGAGCCACTCCGGTTCGAGCGTGGCGAGGAGGGCGAGCAGGCAGGTGGTCTTGCCGCTCCCGTTCGGCCCCGACAGGAGGTTGTACCCCTCCTGGAAGGTGAGCTTGCGCCCCCCTTCGAAGCGGCGAAGACCGCGCAGCGCGAACTCGGTGATGCGCACGCGCCCTGCCAGGACGGCGGCGCCTAGCTCGCCGCCGTCTCCTCCGCTGCGCGCTTCTCCTTGATCCGCGCCGCCTTGCCGGCGAGGGCGCGCAGGTAGTAGAGCTTCGAGCGCCGGACGCGGCCCTCCTGCACCCGCTCGATCTTCTCGATCCACGGGGTGTGCAGGAGGAACGTCCGCTCGACCCCGACGCCGTACGAGATCTTGCGCACGCGGAACGAGGAGCGGATCCCGGCGTTCTTCCGGGCGATCACGACGCCCTCGAAGACCTGCACGCGGTCCTTCTCGCCCTCGCGGATCTTCACGTGGACGCGGACGGTGTCGCCCACCCGGAACTCCGGGATGTCCTGCCGCATCCGCCCCTTCTCGAGACGGTCGATGACGTTCATGGCCTCTGGTCTCCCTCGTCAGCTTCGGGCGCGCCCCCGGCTTCCCGCTCGGCCGCCAGGGCCGCGAGGAACGCGCGATCCTCGTCGCTCAGCTCCGCCCGGGCGAGCAGGTCGGGGCGCCGCTCGGCCGTGAGCCTGAGCGCCTCGCGCCGCCGCCACCGGGCGATCTCCGCGTGGTGCCCGGACAGGAGCACCTCGGGCACCGAAAGCCCCCGGAACTCGCGGGGGCGAGTGTACTGCGGGTACTCGAGCAACCCGCCCGCGAAGCTCTCCTCCACCGCCGAGGCCGGCGCCCCGAGCGCGCCCGGCAGGAGTCGAACCACCGCGTCGATCACCACCATGGCCGGCAGTTCGCCGCCCGTCAGGACGTAGTCGCCGATCGAGATCTCCTCGTCGACGAACCGCCGGACGCGCGCGTCGATCCCTTCGTACCGGCCGCAGATCAGGACGAGCCGCGGCTCCCTCGCGAGCCGCCGGGCGTCCGCCTGCTCGAACCGCACGCCGGCGGGCGACATGAGGAGCGTCCGGGCCGGTCCCTCGCCCTTGAGCGCCTCGATCGCCGCCACGACCGGCTCGACCTTCATGACCATCCCCGCGCCGCCGCCGTAGGGCGTGTCGTCGGTCACCCTGTGCCGATCGGTCGCCCAGTCGCGCAGGTTGTGCACCCTGAGGTCGACGAGCCCGCGCTCCCGCGCCAGCCCCACGATCGAGTGGTCGAGCGGCCCCCGGAACATCTCGGGGAAGAGCGTCAGGACGTCGATGCGAATACGGTCCGCCCCCTTCCCGCCGGGCCCTACGACTCGAAGAGCCCCTCGATCGGCCGGATCACGATCCGGCCCGCCGCCGGGTCGATGGCGACGACCACCTCGTCCACCGCCGGCACGAGGTGCTCGCGGTCGCCGTCGCGCAGGACGTAGACGTCGTGCGTAGGCCCGCTCAGGATCTCCGTCACCCGTCCGACCGGCTCGCCCTCCTCGGTGACCGCCTCGAGACCGACCACCTCGAACCAGTAGTACTCCCCTTCGGGGAGCTTCGGCAGGTCCTCGGCCGCGATCAGCACCCGGGCCCCCACGAGCGGCTCGGCGTCGTTGGCGCTCGCCACCCCCTCGAACCGCACGAGGAGCGCCCCCTTGTGCCGCCGGACGCCGACGACTTTCGCCTCGCGCGCCCCCCCGCGCCCCTCGAGCAGGAGGCGGACGCCGGGCCGTACGGCCTCGCTGTCGGGGTTGTCGGGGCGCAGCTTCAGATCGCCGCGGAGCCCGTGTATCCCGACGAGACGCCCGAGCCGGACCCGCCGGGTCTCGGACCGGTCGGGCGGCGGCTCGCCGCGACTCGCCCGGTCCGCCGGCGGCGCGGCCGGCGGGACGCCGCCTACGCCGCGCCGGCCAGCTTCTTGAGCACGCCGGCCTTCTTCAGGTACCGGCCGACGGTCTCGGTCGGCTGGGCGCCCTTCTTGAGCCACTCGATCACCTTCGCCTCGTCGACCCGGAAGGCCGGGGGCGACTGCACGGGATCGTAGGTGCCGACCTGCTCGATGAACCGGCCGTCGCGCGGATTGACGCTGTCGCTGACCACGACGCGGTAGTAGGGACGCTTGCGCGCACCCCAGCGCGCGAGCCTGATCTTGACCATCCGGGAGACTCCTTTGCCGTTACGCGAATGGGAGGCGGCCGCTGCGCCGGAGCGCCTTCATGCCGCCCCGGCTGAGCCGCATCATCATCTTCCGGGCCTCGAGGTACCGCTTGACGAGCCGGTTCACCTCTTCGACCGTCGTGCCGCTGCCGCGCGCGATCCGCTTGCGCCGGCTGCCGTTCAGGATGGCGTGGTTGCGCCGCTCCTGGGGCGTCATCGAGTTGATGATGGCCTCGACCCGGACGAGTTCCCGCTCGTCCACGCGGATCCCCTGCCCCTTGAGCCTGTCGAAGCCGGGGATCATGCCGAGGAGCGACTCGATGGGGCCCATCTTCCTCACCTGCTGGAGCTGTTCCCTGAAGTCCTCCAGCGTGAACTGGTTCTTGCGGAGCTTGCGCTCGAGCTCGCGCGCCTGCTCGGCTTCGACCGCCTGCTGGGCCTTCTCGATGAGCGTGAGGACGTCGCCCATCCCGAGGATCCGCGACGCCATCCGCTCCGGGTGGAAGACCTCGAGCGCGTCGACCTTCTCGCCGACGCCGACGAGCTTGAGCGGCCGCCCCGTGACCGCCCGGACCGACAGGGCCGCGCCGCCGCGCGCGTCGCCGTCGAGCTTGGTCATCACGACGCCGTCGAAGCCGAGCCCCTCGTTGAACGCCTTGGCCACCGTGACGGCGTCCTGCCCCGTCATGGCGTCCACCACGAGGAGCACCTCGCGCGGCTGGATGGCGGCCTTGAGGTCGCGCAGCTCCTGCATGAGCCGCTCGTCGACGTGGAGGCGTCCCGCCGTGTCGAGGAGCAGCGTGTCGCAGGCCGCCGCGTCGGCCGCCCTGAGCGCCTGCCGGGCCGCCTCGACCGGGTTCGCCGACGGGTCGGTGTCGAAGCACGGGACGTCGACCTGCCGGGCGAGCGTCTTGAGCTGCTCGATGGCGGCGGGCCGGTAGACGTCCACCGACGCGAGGTAGGGACGGCGCCCCTGCTTCTCCCGAAGGAACCTGGCGAGCTTCGCCGCCGTCGTCGTCTTGCCCGAGCCCTGCAGCCCGACCAGCATCACCGGCACCGGCGGCTTGCCGGCGAGCGCGAGACCCGACGCCTGGCCGCCCAGGAGCTCGACCATCTCGTCGTGGACGATCTTGATGACCTGCTGGGCCGGCGTGAGGCTCTCGAGCACGTCGCGGCCGGTGGCCTTCTCGGTGACGCGGGCGATGAAGTCCTTCACCACCCGGAAGTTCACGTCGGCCTCGAGGAGGGCCATCCGGACGTCGCGCAGCGCGACCTGCACGTCCTCCGGGGTGAGCGCCCCGCGGCTGCGGAGCCGCTTGAAGGCGGCGGAGAGCTTCTCGGTCAACGAATCGAACATGGGTCCTCGAGGCTCGCTCGGTCAGGCGACGCCCGGTCGACTCCCGGGCCGGCGCCGAAGGCGCCGTTCGGCACGCGGTCTCGTGCGGCGAAACCTGGCGATCTTACCGGGGTTACGCGAGATGTGTCAAGGCGACGGCCCTTGCGGGAAGCAAAGACCGGGTCGGCCCCGGCCGGGCCACCACGTCTCGGGGAAGGAACCTCTTAACTAGGGGCGGCGGCCCGGCGGACGACCGGCCCCGGCCCCTCGTGTGACGGCTAGATGTCCCCCCGATCCACCAGCTCGAGGAACACGGCCAGGAGCTCCTCGTCCCACTGACCGCTCTTCCGCTCGCGGCGCATGAGGGCGGCCGCGTCCTCGCGCGGCATCGCCTTGCGGTAGGCTCGCGTGCTGGTCATGGCGTCCCAGCTGTCGCAGATGGCGATGATGCGCGCCCCCACCGGGATGTCGCGGCCCGCGAGGCTGTCCGGGTGGCCGCAGCCGTCGAAGCGCTCGTGGTGGTGGCGGATCATGGGGGTGATGGCGGCCGCCGCGCGCAGCGGCGTGCAGATGCGCGCGCCGATCACGGAGTGCGACCGGACGATGGCGTACTCCACGTCGGTCAGGGGGCCCGGCTTGTCGAGGATGGCGTCGGCCATCCCGATCTTGCCGATGTCGTGCAGGAGCCCGGCGTAGCGGAGGTTGAGCCGGTCGGCCTGGCTGAAGTCGAGCGCGCGGGCGAGCCGCACCGCGTAGTGCGCGACGCGCTCCGAGTGGCCGCGCGTGTACACGTGCTTGGCCTCGACGGCGGCGGCGAGGGAGAAGATGACGCTTTCCTGGGTGTCCTTCGCGTCGAAGCGCGCCTTGAGCTTCAGGAGCGAGCGGACCTTCGAGACGAGTTCCCCCCGGTGATACGGCTTCGAGAGGAAGCCGTCGGCGCCGGCGTCGGTCGCGCGGATCCGGTCCTCCGGATCCGACATGGCCGTCACGAGGACGATGGGAACCCAGGACGCCTCCTCGAGCGCCTTGAGCTGCTCGGTCACCTGGTACCCGTTGAGCCGCGGCATCATCACGTCCATGACGATGAGATCGGGCTCTTCGGCCACGAACTTCTCGATCGCCTCGACGCCGTCGCGGGCGCGGACGACCACGTAGCCTTCGGGTTTCAGGTACTGCTCGAGGATCTCGAGGTTGAACGGATGGTCGTCGACGATGAGGATCTTTTGCGGCCTGGGGGCCTCGAGCCTGGCCACGATGCTCATGGGCCCCCATGATAACAAGGGCTTGCGCGTCAGTCTATTCTCTCGACGCGTACGCGTGCAGTGCCCGCCTGGACAATGCCCAACCGCGCCGCGGCGGCGCGGGAGAGGTCGATGACCCGACCGCGGACGAAGGGTCCCCGGTCGTTGATGCGGACGACGACCGTCCGGCCGGTGGCGAGATCGGTAACGCGCACCCGAGTCCCGAAGGGGTAGGTTCGATGGGCGGCGGTCATCGCGTTCATGTCGAAGATCTCGCCGCTCGCGGTGCGGCGGCCGTGGTGGGCGGCGCCGTACCAGGACGCGATCCCCACCTCGGCCCGCGTGCCGGCAGCCCCAGGGCGGGACGGCGCCGACGCGCACCCGGCCGCGAGGGCGGCGATCAGCGTGGCGGCGGCGAGCGCGGCCGCCCGGGCGAGTCGCCTCCCGGCGGCGACGTGCGCCGGCGCACGCCGGAGAGCCCCTGCGCCGCCGGCCCGAGGAGGAGCCGCCGCGGCCCCCTGCCGCCCGGGCGCGCGATCCGGACGACGACCAGGAGCAGCGCTGCCAGGACGAGCAGGCCCACGACCAGGCGCCGGGCGCGCCCGTGCGGCATCGCCCCGACTCCGACCGGCAACCACCCGCATGCTCGGCGAGACTCGCACCACGATCCCCTCCCTCTTCCGCACGCCGGCCGGACGCGCCGCGCGTGGGCGCCCCCGCCGGGCGGCCCGCATTGCCACCCCGCGGGCGTTGCCCTATCCTAAGGGACTCCGGTATGCCTTTCGATGCCCTCCTCGGTCAGGCGCGTGCGGTCTCGGTGCTGGCCGCCGCGCTGCGCGGCGGGCGCGTCGCGCACGCGTACCTCTTCGAGGGCCCGGAAGGCGTCGGGCGACGGATGGCCGCGCTGAGCCTCGCGCAGGCGCTCAACTGCGAGGCGGCCGCCCAGGCGGAGGGGCCGTCGCTCTTCGGCGGCGACGACGGGTCGGACCTCCGGGCGCGGGGCGGCTGCGGCGCGTGCCGGGCCTGCCGCAAGATCGCCGCCGGACAGCACCCCGACGTGCAGACGCTCGCCCCCGAGGGGCAGAGCGGGGGCGGCGTCTACCTGGTCGACCAGATCCGCGGCCTGGCTCGCGACCTCTCGTTCCGCCCCTTCGAGGGGCGCCGGAAGGTGGCCGTGCTCGAGCGGGCCGAGCGACTCGGCCCCGTGGCCGGCAACGCGCTCCTCAAGACGCTCGAGGAGCCGCCCGCGGAGAGCCATCTCGTGCTGCTCGCGCCCGGACGCCACCACCTCCTGCCGACGGTCGCGTCCCGGTGCCAGGTGGTCACGTTCCGGCCGCTCGAGACGGCCGACATCGTCGCCATCCTCGAGCGCGAGGGCGTGCCGGTCGGCCCGGACGGCCGCTTCGACGCCGCGGCGGCGCGCGCGGCCGCGGCCCTCGCCGACGGCAGCGCCGCCCGCGCGCTGGCGCTGGCCGCCGAGAACGGTCTGGCCGGCCGCCGGGAGTGGATCGAGCGGATCGGGCGGCTCACGCGGCGGCGGCTCGAGGAGGTGTTCGAGGCGGCCGAAGCGCTCGCCGCCGACAAGGAGCGGCTGCCGGCGGTGCTCGACAGCCTGCGCGCGTGGTTGCGCGACCTGGTAGTCACGGCGGCGGCGCCGGGCGCCGTGCCGCTCGTCAACGGCGATCTCGCCGAGTCGGCCCGCCGCGAGGCGGCCGGCCGGACGATCGAGGAACTGACCGCGGGGCTCGAGGCTGTGGACGCCGCGGAGGCGGCGCTTCGCCGCAACGCCAACCGGACGCTCGTCGTCGAGCGGTTGCTCCTCCGCCTCGCGCGGCCCTGAACCCCCCTCTGGAGAACACGTCCGTGGGACAGAAGTTCTACATGACGACCGCGATCGACTACGTCAACAGCCGGCCCCACCTCGGGACCGCGTACGAGAAGATCGCCGCCGACTGCATCGCCCGCTTCAAGCGCCTCGCCGGCTACGACGTCCGCTTCCTCATGGGCAACGACGAGCACAGCCTGAACGTCGAGCGGCGGGCGCGCGAGCAGGGCCTCGATCCGCTGACGTACTGCGACCGGATGGCCGAGGTCTTCGAGTCCACCTGGAAGGCGCTCGGCATCTCGTACGACGACTTCATCCGGACCACCGAGGAGCGCCACAAGCGGGGCGTCCGTCTCCTCCTCGACCGGATCCGGGCGAAGGGGGACATCTACGAGGGGGTCTACGCCGGGCACTACTGCGTCTCCTGCGAGGCCTTCTACCAGGAGAAGGACCTCGTCGAGGGCCTCTGCCCGGTCCACAAGACGAAGCCGCAGTGGCTCGAGGAGAAGAACTACTTCTTCCGGCTGTCGAAGTACCGCGACGCCCTCCTCGCCCACATCGAGGCGCACCCCGAGTTCGTCCAGCCCGACATCCGCCGAAACGAGATCGTGGCGCTGCTCAAGGAGGGCCTCGAGGACCTCTCGATCTCCCGGTCGTCGGTCCGGTGGGGGATCCTGATCCCCTGGGATCCGCAGAGCGTCGTCTACGTCTGGTTCGACGCGCTCATCAACTACCTCTCGGCCACCGGCTTCGGCACCGACACACCCGAGGCGGAGGCGAGCTACCGGAAGTGGTGGCCGGCCGACCTGCACATCATCGGCAAGGACATCACCCGCTTCCACTGCGTGATCTGGCCGGCGATGCTCATGGCGGCCGACGTGGCGCTGCCGAAGCAGGTCTTCGGGCACGGCTGGGTTCACCTCAAGGGCGAGAAGATGTCGAAGAGCCTCGGCACGGTGGTCGACCCGGTCGAGGCGGCCGAGCGCTTCGGCGCCGACCCGCTCAGGTACTTCCTCCTGCGCGAGATCAGCTTCGGTCGCGACGGCGACTTCTCCTGGGAGCGCTTCACGGAGCGGTACAACGCCGACCTCGCCAACGACCTCGGCAACCTCCTCTCGCGCACCCTCTCGATGACGGAGAAGTACTTCGACGGCCGCATCCCGCCGCCGGGGCCCGGAGCGGATCGTCTCGCCCGGCTCGCGGAGGAGGTCGTCGAGCGGTACCGCGAGGCGATGGAGCGCTACGATCTCTCGACCGGTGCGCAGGAAGCCTGGCGCCTCGTGTCGGCCGCCAACGGCTTCGTCGACGAGGTGAAGCCCTGGACGCTGGCGAGGGACGCCGCGCGGCGGGCCGAGCTGGCCGGCGCGGTCCGCGGCCTCCTCGAGTCGCTCCGCCTGGTGGCGGTGCTCGCCTTCCCGTTCATGCCGGCAAAGAGCGCCGAGCTGTGGCGGCAGCTCGGCGAGGACGAGGCGCTGTCGGGGCAGATCCTCGACGCCGAGGGGGTGCGGTGGAACCGGCTGCGCGAGGGGCACCGGATTCGCAAGGGGGACCCGCTCTTTCCCCGGATCGAGGAGATCCCGTAGGTGACCCGCCTCGTCGACACCCACTGCCATCTCGACTTCCCCGACTACGAGGGCGACACGGCGGGGCCGGTGGCGCGCGCCGTGGCGGCCGGCGTGACGCGCATGGTGACGATCGGCACGACGCTCGACACCTCGGAGGCGGCGGTGCGGATCGCCGAGCGCCACCCCGAGGTGTACGCGGCGGTCGGCGTCCACCCGAACGACCTCGACTCGATCGGGCCCGACACCTACGACCGGCTCGTCGCCCTCGCCCGGCGGCCGAAGGTCGTCGGCTGGGGCGAGTGCGGCCTCGACTACTACCGCAACCGCGACGGCCGCGACCTCCAGCGCCGGCGGTTCCGGGAGCAGATCGAGCTGGCGGCCTCGCTCCGCCTCCCGGTCCTGGTGCACGACCGCGACGCGCACGACGACATCCTGGCCATCCTGCGCGAGGCGCCCGAGACCGGCCGGGGGGGCGGCGCGCCGCGCGGCATCATCCACTGCTTCTCGGGCGACCTCCCCTTCGCCCGGGCCTGCATCGACCTCGGCTTCCTCATCTCCGTCCCCGGGATCGTCACGTTCAAGAACGCCGCGCCGCTGCGCGAGGTCGTGGCCGCGCTGCCGCTCGACGTCCTCGTGGTCGAGACCGACGCGCCGTTCCTGGCGCCCGAGCCCCACCGGGGCAAGCGCAACGAGCCGGCGTTCGTCGCCGCGACCGCGCGCCGCGTCGCCGAGGTGAAGGGCGTGCCGTTCGAGGCGGTCGCCGAGGCGACCACGCGCAACGCCGAGCGCGTCTACGGCTTCGGCGAGGCCGGGCCCGAAGGCGGACGGTCGTGACGCAGCCGGCCCCCGCCCTCGAGCTGCTCTTCCCGGCCGAGGCGATCGACGCCGCGGTCGATCGCCTGGCCGCCCGCATCGCCGCCGACTACGCGGGGCGCGAGCCGGTGCTGATCGGCATCCTCAAGGGCTCCTTCCTCTTCCTGGCCGACCTCTGCCGGCGGCTGCCGATGCCGCTCGCCGTCGACTTCATCCGGCTCGCCTCGTACGGGAGCGGCATGTCGTCGACCCGCCAGGTGCGGCTCACCAAGGACGCCGAGCTGCCGCTCGAGGGACGCGACATCCTGATCGTCGAGGACATCGTCGACAGCGGCCACACGGTGGTGTTCCTGCGCGAGCACTTCCGCAAGTTCGCCCCGCGCTCGGTGCGCATCGTGACGCTCATCGACAAGCGCGCGCGCCGCGAGGTGCAGGCCGAGGCCGACTACGTCGGCTTCACGATCGACGACGGCTTCATCGTCGGCTACGGCCTCGACCTCGACGAGCGCTACCGGAACCTGCCCGGTATCTATCTCGTGAAGACCTGACCATGTCCGTTGCCTTCGCCTGCCCCGCCTGCCGCACCGCCTACAAGCTGCCCGCGCACCTCGCCGCATCCGGATCGGTGCGCGTCCGGTGCGCGCGGTGCCGGCACGTCTTCGAACTGCGAGCGGGCCCCGGGGGGCCCCTCGTCACGACCTCCCCGACGCCGTCGAGAGACGGGGTGCCGGAGTCACGAGGGGGGCTCCGCCCCCGTCCCGACACCCTCCCCGGTCCATCGGTAACCCCCGCAACGCCGGGCCGACCTCCAGAGGGACGGCCGGCACCGAGTGCACCGTGGCGAAACGGACCGGAGCCGGTGAGGTTCGACGAGGCGCCGGTGGAGCACCGGTACGAGCTCGGCGCGGTCCCGGACGAGATCGAGGACCTGGGGCCGACGCTCGGTGACGACGACGCGCCGCCGCACGACGGGCGACCGGTCGAGACGCGTCGCGGGCCGGGATTCGGCGCGTTCGCGCCGGCCTCCGGGACGCGCCCGTACCGACGGGAGCGGCCGCCCGCCGCGTCGGGTCGGCGCGCGTTCCTCGCCGGCCTCCTCGGCGTGTGCGGTCTGGCGGCCGCGGGCGGCCTCGCCGTGCGCGCCTGGCGTGGGCGTGACTGGCTCGCCCTCCTGTCGGGCGACCCGTTCGAGGTGCGTCTCGACGGCCACGGCGCGATCACCGGGCGCGCCGGCCGGCTGTACGTGGTGCACGGGACCGTCACGAACC
The DNA here is from genome assembly GCA_036562265.1 of Thermodesulfobacteriota bacterium. Taxonomy (GTDB): domain Bacteria; phylum DASVDK01; class DASVDK01; order DASVDK01; family DASVDK01; genus DASVDK01. The sequence continues at coordinate 11,684 of DATCKS010000282.1, forward strand.
TGAGCGGCGCGCCGAAGGGCTTCTTCGAGGTTCGCGCCCGCCTCCTCGACGAGGACGGCCGGACGATCGCCGAGCGCACCGTCTACGCGGGCCACGTCCTGGCGGAGCCGGAGTTGAAGGGGCTGTCGCGCGCGGAACTCGAGCGGCGCGTTTCCGAAACCGTGTTCGGCGACGGCATGGCCAACGCCCGGGTCGAGCCGCGGCGCAGCATCCCCTTCCAGGTGGTCTTCGTGCCGGCGCCCTCGGCGCGGCGCGTCGCGGACGTCGCGGTAGCGGTGGTCGGGGTCAAGGACGTGCCTTGACAGTCCCGCCCGGCAGGCCGCATCCTGGTTCGAAAGCCCTGTCGCCGAGGAGCGAGCCATGCCGGTCCTGGTTGCCGTCCTCACCGCCGTCCTCGTCGCCGCCACCCTCGCCGCGCCTGCCGCGGCGCAACAGCGAGGCGGCACGCTCACCATCGTCCGCCCGACCGATCCGGTCTCGCTCGACCCGCACCTCGAGACCACTGCGCCCGGCGCCTGGGTGTACTACAACATCCTCGAGCCGCTCCTCACGCTCGACGAGCGGATGCAGGTGCAGCCGAAGCTCGCCGAGTCCTACGAGGTGCTCTCTCCGACCCGTGTGCGCTTCAAGCTGCGCCGCGGCGTCAAGTTCCACGACGGCACGCCGCTCGACGCCGAGGCGGTCAAGTTCACGTTCGACCGGGCGTTGAACGGCACGCCCCCGGCGCGCTGGGCCAGCCTCGCCGGTCCGCTCGGCGGCGCGGAGGTCGTCGACAGCCATACCGTCGACGTCGTCTTCAAGGAGCCCTACGGACCGGCGCTGCGGACCCTGGCCATGGTCTACACCGGCATCGTCTCCCCCACCGCGGTGAAGCGGATGGGGGCCGACTTCAGCCGGGCGCCGGTCGGCACGGGGCCGTTCCGGTTCGTCGAGTGGCGGACGAACACGCACGTCATCCTCGAGCGCTTCGACGACTACTGGGGCCGGAAGGCGTGGCTCGACCGCGTCGTGTTCCGCGTCGTGCCCGAGGAGGGAGCGCGGATGATCGCCCTGCAGACGGGCGAGGCCGACATGGTCCTCCTCCCGTCGCCCGCGCAGCTGCCGGCGATCCGCCGCGACCCCAGGTTCACCGTCCACGAGACGACGGGCGGCCGCGTGGTGTTCGTCGGGATGCAGACGAAGGTGCCGCCCCTCGACGATCCCCGCGTCCGCGCCGCGCTCCTCCACGCGGTCGACCGGAAGGCCATCCTCGACAACATCATGGAGGGGTCCGCGGTGGCCGCGCGCGGGGTCCTCGCGCCGGGCGTCTTCGGGTTCAAGGACATGGACCTCGACCGCGCCTTTCCCTACGACGTGGCCCGCGCGAAGGCGCTCCTGCGAGAGGCCGGCTGGACGCCCGGCCCGGACGGCATCCTCCGGAAGAACGGCCAGCCGCTCACGCTCCACTGGCTCACGGCGCGCGGGCGCTACCCGAAGGACGGCGAGATCGCCGAGGCGGTCCAGCAGATGCTCCAGGAGGTCGGGGTCGACGTCCGCGTCGACTTCCGCGAGTGGGCGACCGTCTTCCAGCAGATGCGGGGCGATCCCTTCACGCCGCACCTCTTCACCTTCGGCTGGGTCACGACCAACGCCGACGCCGACTACTCGCTCTACGCGCTCTTCCACTCGAAGGGCATCCCGCCGGCCGGCTGGAACACCTCCCGCTGGGGGAACCCACGCGCCGACGCGCTCCTCGAGCAGGCCCGTCGCAGCACGAATCAGTCCGAACGCGAGCGGATGTACCACGAGGTGCAGGACCTCATCGCGAAGGACATGCCCTGGATCCCGATCTACAACACCAAGGAGATCGTCGTCACGCGGTCGGACGTGAAGGGCTTCGTGGTGCACCCCGTCGAGTACAACCTTGGCCTCTGGACGGTCTGGCTCGAACGCCGCTAGCACGGTAGCGGGAACGCGCCCCGCGAAGCGGGGCCGGACCGAAAGCCCGGGTGTCGTGACACCGGCCCGCGGGCGGGATGGGCATGGAGGCCAAGGAGCCGTTTCCCGGGTGACCCGTGGCGCGCGCTAACGTCCTCCTCCTCTTCGCGGCACGGCGGCTCCTCACCGCCGTGCCGGTGCTCCTGGGCGTCGTGTTCCTGGTGATGCTCACGATCGAGCTGATCCCGGGCGACGCCGTCACCCTCATGCTCGGCGAGCACGCCACACCGGAGGCGGTGGCGCGCCTGCGCGACTTCCTCGGCCTCGATCGGCCGCTCCTCGTCCGCTACGTGGAGTACGTCGGCCGGCTCGTCAGAGGCGACCTCGGCGTCTCGATCCAGCAGAACCGCCCGGTCGTCGACGAGATCGCCGAGGCGTGGCCGGCCACGCTCGCGCTGGCCGCCGCGGCGCTCGCCATCGCCATCCCCACCGGCGTCGCGGCGGGCGTCGTGTCGGCCGTCAGGCCCAACTCCGCCTTCGACGTCGTCGCGCGGCTCGGCGCCCTCTTCGGCCTCTCGATGCCGGTCTTCTGGACCGGCCTCGTCCTGATCGTCGTCTTCTCCCTCTGGCTCCCCTGGCTGCCGGTCGGCGGCACCGGCTCGGCGGCGCACCTCGTGCTGCCGGCGGTGACGCTGGCGCTCCCGTCGATCGCCATGGTGGCCCGCCTCGCGAGGTCGGCCGTCCTCGACGTCCTGCGGGAGGACTACGTGCGGACGGCGCGGGCCAAGGGGCTGCGCGAGGGGTCGGTCGTGCTCCGTCACGCGCTGCGCAACGCCGCCATCCCCATCCTCACCCTCGTGGGGCTCCAGGCGGGGCAGATGCTCGGCGGCGCGGTCCTCACCGAGACGGTCTTCGCGTGGCCGGGCCTCGGGCGCCTCATGGTCAAGGCGATCTTCGCCCGCGACTACGTGCTCCTCCAGGGGGCGGTGCTCGTCTTCGCCTTGGCCTTCGTCGTCGTGAACCTCCTGGTCGACCTCTCCTACGCGCTGCTCGACCCGCGGCTCGCGCGGCAGGGGTGATCGGGTGACGGACCGCGTCGCGACCGCCGCGCACGACGCGCCGGCCACCCTGACCGCGGACGCCTGGCGGCGCTTCCGCCGCAGCCGGCTCGGTCTCGTCGGCCTCGCCCTGGTAGGGCTACTGGTGACGACCGCGGTCTTCGCGCCGGTGCTCGCGCCGCACGACCCCGCGCGGCAGCGGCTCGCCGATCGGCGCGCCGCGCCGGGGACGCGCTACGTCCTCGGCGCCGACGAGTTCGGGCGGGACATCCTGTCGAGGGTGATCTACGGGACGCGCGTGGCGCTGGTCGTCGGCGTGGCGGCGGTGGGTATCGCGGTCGGGCTCGGCGTGCTGTCCGGCAGCATCGCCGGCTTCGCCGGGGGGTGGGTCGATGCCGTCATCATGCGGGTCTGCGAGATGCTGCTCGCCTTCCCCTACCTCCTCCTCGCGATCGGCATCGTCTCGGCCCTCGGTCCGGGGACGCTCAACACGACGCTCGCGGTCGGCATCTGGGGCGCCCCCGCCGTCACGCGGATCGTGCGCGGCGCGGTCCTCGGCCTCCGGGAAACCGAGTACGTCCAGGCCGCGCGCGCGGTCGGCACGCCGGCGGCCCGCATCCTCGTGCGCCACATCCTTCCCAACGTGATGCCGACCGTCCTCGTCTACGCCACGCTCTTCATGGCCCAGGCGATCCTCGTGGAGGCGGCGCTCTCCTTCCTCGGCCTCGGCGTGCAGCCGCCGACGCCGTCGTGGGGCCTGATGGTGGCGACCGGGCGGGACTACCTCCTCGTCGCGCCGCACATCGCGACGATCCCGGGCCTCGCCATCATGGTCGCCGTGCTCGGCTTCAACCTCCTCGGCGACGGTCTACGGGACGCGCTCGACCCGCGCCTGCGCGGCGCCTGACGTCCGGGGTCGGGCCTCGAGTCGTTCCCGATCCGGGACGGCAGGCACGCGAGGGGCCCGCCCCCGGCCCGTGCCTCAGGCGTGCTCGATCGCGGCCAGGATGCTCTGGTAGAACCCGGCGTAGCGCTCGGCGTCCTCGGGGGCCACCTCGACGCCGATCTCGAAGCGGTCGGCCTGCGCCCGCCGGCACCACCGGACCTCGACGTCGAACTGCGTCGGGGGGGCGACCCGGCCGGGGACCACGGCGGCGCACTGGAGCCGCTGGCCCACCTCGTGGAGCCGGGGCGCGCCGATCCGGAAACCGTGGCGGCTGATCTCGAGGATCGGCTCCGCCGGCCCCGCGGTGCCGTCGGTGCGGCTCATCGTGATCCGGGCGGCGACCTCGGCCGGGACGAGGTGACGCGGCCCGCGGCGGACGTTCGCCGTCGAATCGCGGCGCGAGACGAGCGTGCCGTACGCCATCTCGCGCAACTCGGCGCACGGCTGGCAGACGATCCCCTCCGCGACCCGATGGGCCGGATCGCCCGGGGCCAGCTCGGTACGGCAATCGATGCACGCCTCAGGTGGCATGGTCTTTCCCTCTGGTCACGTTCGGCATCAAAGACCCGAACGGCACGGCTGCCGGCTGCCCTTCTACGCCGGACCGGGGCGTTGGTCAACGTCGCCCGTCACACCTCGCGCCCGGCCGTCCCACGGCCGAGCGGTCGGCCTGCGGTCGCTCCCGCCGCACGGCGTCCCGTCGCCTCGCGCGCGGACGTCCGCGTCGTCGTGGCCGGTCGGCATCCGGCCCGGGGAAAGGCGAGGTCGGCCGCCGCACGTCGCGACGTGGTGAACGGATCGGCGAACGGCGCGGGGAGTAATCCGGTCGCCTGCCGTGGGCCCGATCGGCTACACTCGGACGAGCGTCGCACGCCGGCCGGCGCGCGACGGTGACGGGATGGATTCATCGGAGGACGGGATGAGGATTCGCATGCGCTAC
>DATCKS010000286.1:0-11993 GCA_036562265.1 Thermodesulfobacteriota bacterium
GCCTCCTCCTCTCCGCCTACCGCCACGCCTCCTGACCTGGGGTCAGGCCTTTACGTTTTCCTCGGCAGTTGCGTTCGGCCCTCGAGGGTTTCCGGACACTTGCCGGCGTGGTCGCGGTCGAACGCCAATGTTCTTCGGTACTTTCGCGGACCTGGGGGCGTGGAAAATGGAAAGGCCTGACCCCGCGGGACGTCAACCGGCGTTCTGTCAGGGTGCTGGCGCCCCACCTTGAGCGAAATAGGCCTCTCGCCTACAATTTCTGCTTGCATTCGGCCGGGATACCGGCCAAATTCCGCGGTCCCGAGGAGGCGTCCCATCTCTACCGATCCAGAGCGCAGCCGACCCCGGTTCGCGCCGACCCGCGCCCGGTTGCCGGTCGTCCCGCCGGAGGCGCCGGGGGCGCCCTTGCGCGGCAAGCCGGCCTGGCTGCGCGCCAAGGCCCCGGGCGGTCCGAACTACGTCCGTCTCACCAACCTCATGCGAGGCCTCGACCTCCACACGGTCTGCGAGGAGGCGCACTGCCCGAACATCGGCGAATGCTGGGAGTCGGGCACGGCCACCTTCATGATCCTGGGGGACGTCTGCACCCGGCGGTGCGGCTTCTGCGCCGTCAAGACCGGCCGGCCGGGGGCGCTCGACCTCGGTGAACCGGAGCGGGTCGCCGACGCCGTCGAGCGCATGGGGCTTGCCCACGCGGTGATCACGAGCGTGAACCGCGACGAACTCCCCGACGGCGGCGCGGCCATCTTCGCCGAGACGATCCGCGCGATCCGGCGCCGCATGCCGAACACCTCCATCGAGGTCCTCATCCCGGACTTCCTCGGCAAGGAGGGACCGCTCACGCTCGTCCTCGAGGCGGGCCCCGACATCCTCAACCACAACACCGAGACGGTGCCGCGCCTCTACCGGGAGGTGCGGCCGAGCGCCCGCTACGAGCGGACGCTCACGCTCCTCGAGCGGGCCAGGCGCTGGTCGGATACCCGCACGGGCGGCCGCATGCTCGTGAAGAGCGGCGTCATGCTCGGTCTCGGCGAGACGCCGGAGGAGATCCGGCAGACGATGCGCGACCTGGTCGCGCACGGCTGCCACGTGCTCACGCTCGGCCAGTACCTCAGGCCGACGCTCCAGCACCTGCCGGTGAAGCGGTACGTGCCACCCGCGGAGTTCGAGGCCTACCGGATCGAGGGGCTCGCCATGGGCTTCCGCCACGTGGAGAGCGGCCCGCTCGTCAGATCGTCCTATCATGCGCGCGAGCAGGTCGTCGACGCGCGCGCGTCCGGAGACACGATCACCCATGGTTGACACGGCGTACGACCTGATCGTCATCGGTTCCGGGCCCGGCGGCTACGTGGCCGCGATCCGGGCGGCGCAACTGGGATTGCGCGTGGCCTGCGTCGAGCGCGACCGGCTCGGCGGCGTCTGCCTCAACATCGGCTGCATCCCCACCAAGGCGCTCCTGCGCAACGCCGAGATCCTCCAGCTCTTCAGCCGTGCGAAGGAGTGGGGCGTTTCGTTCGAGAGCTTCCGGGCCGACTGGAGCGAGGCGGTCAAGCGGAGCCGGAAGGTCGCCGACAAGATGAACAAGGGGGTCGAGTTCCTCTTCAAGAAGAACAAGGTCACCCACGTTCAGGGGACGGGGGCCCTTCTCGGCGGCGGCCGGGTCGAGGTCACCGGCCCGAACGGCGCGAAGCAGACGCTCTCGGCCTCGAAGGGGATCATCCTCGCCACCGGCTCGCGGCCGCGCGCGATCCCGTTCATGCCGATGGACGGCCAGACGGTCATCTCGTCCACCGAGGCGATGCTGCGCGAGAGCACGCCGAAGCGCCTGGCGATCGTCGGCGCCGGAGCGGTCGGCGTGGAGTTCGCCGACATCTACGCGGCCTACGGCACGCAGGTCACGTTGATCGAGATGCTCCCCCACATCCTGCCGCTCGAGGACGAGGAGATCGCCGCGGTCGTCGCCCGCTCGTTCAGGAAGCGCGGCATGACGCTCCTCACGTCGGCGAAGGTGGAGTCGTTCGAGAAGCGGGGCGGCGTGGCGCGCCTCGCCGTGACGGTCGACGGCAAGACCGAAACCGTCGAGGCCGATGCGGTCCTCGTCGCGGTCGGCCGCCAGGCCAACGTCGAGGGGATCGGGCTCGAGAAGGCGGGCGTCCAGGTGGAGCGGGGCTTCATCAAGGTGGACAGCCGCTTCCGGACGACCGCAGAGGGGATCTACGCCATCGGGGACTGCATCGGCGGCTCGCTCTGGGCCCACAAGGCGATGGCCGAAGGCGTGGCGGTCGCCGAGGGCCTGGTCGGCGAGACGCCCGAGGTGAGCTACGCGTCGATGGCCGGCTGCACCTACTGCCACCCGCAGGTCGCGTCGGTCGGTCTCACGGAGAAGAAGGCCCGCGAGCAGGGGCTCGACGTCAAGGTGGGCAAGTTCCCGTACACCGCCTCCGGCAAGGCGGCGGCTCTCGGCGAGACCGAGGGGCTCGTCAAGATCGTCTCGGACGCGAAGACCGGGGAGCTGCTCGGCGTGCACATCGTCGGCGCCGAGGCGACCGAGATGATCGCGGAGGCGTCGCTCGCCCGCTCGCACGAGGCCACGGTCGAGTCGGTGCACCGGACGGTCCACGCGCACCCGACCCTGTCGGAGATGATGGGGGAGGCGGCGCTGGCGGCCGAGGGGCACGCGATCCACATCTAGCTTTCGCATCGAGAAGGAAGACGGACGCATGGGTGACGAACGCCCGATGAACCCCGACGCCCTCGCGTTTGCCGAGGGCCTCTACGCCGAGTACCTGAAGGACCCGGCCTCGGTCCCGCCCGACTGGCGCCGCTACTTCGAAGAGCTCGGCGACGGCGGTCCCGAGGTGCGACTCGGGCCGTCGTTCAAGCCGAGGTCGGTGTTCGATCCGGCCGGCGCCCCCGCGAACGGGCGCGCCGCCGCGGCCAGCGCCGCGCCGGCGGCGGTCCCCTCGACCGCCGCGAGCCCGGCGGCCGTGGCCGCGCGACCGGTGGTGGAAGTCAGGCCGTCGGCCGCGGCGCCCACCGCCGTCGACGCGCGCGTCGAGGCGCTCGTGCGCGCCTACCGGGTGCGCGGCCACATGATCGCCCAGATCGACCCGCTCGGGATGCCGCGGCCGATGCCGCCGGAGCTCGACCCGGCGTTCTTCGGCTTCTCCGAGGCCGACCTCGACCGCCCGTTCCCCAACCACGGGGTGGCCGGTCCGCCCATCGTCACGCTGCGGCAGATCGTCGAGCGGCTGCGCAACACCTACTGCCGGTCGATCGGCGTGCAGTACATGCACATCGACGACCTCGAGGCGAAGCTCTGGCTCCAGGAGCGGATGGAGAGCTCGGAGAACCAGGGCCAGCTCACCGCGGCCGAGCAGGTGCGCATCCTCACGCGGCTCACCGACGCGGTGATCTTCGAGGAGTTCATCCAGAAGAAGTTCCTCGGGGCGAAGAGCTTCTCGCTCGAGGGCTCCGAGACGCTGATCCCGCTGCTCGACCTCGCCATCGAGCAGGCGGGCGCCGAGGGGATCAACGAGATCGTCCTCGCCATGGCCCACCGCGGGCGGCTCAACGTCCTCGCGAACATCATGGGCAAGAGCCCGCGGGCGATCTTCCGGGAGTTCGAGGACGCGGACCCGCAGCTTCACCTGGGCAGCGGCGACGTGAAGTACCACCTCGGCCACAGCACCGACTACGTGACCGGGTCGGGGCACAAGGTCCACCTCACGCTCTGCTTCAACCCGGGCCACCTGGAGTTCATCAACCCGGTGGCGCTCGGCCGCACGCGGGCCAAGCAGGATCGGGCCGGCGACGTCGAGCGGACGCGGCACATGGCGCTCCTCATCCACGGCGACGCCGCGTTCGCGGGGGAGGGGATCATCCAGGAGACCCTCAACCTCTCCCAGCTTCGGGCGTACACGGTCGGCGGGGCGCTGCACGTCGTCGTGAACAACCAGCTCGGCTTCACCGTGCCGCCCGAGGAGGGCCGCTCGTCGCCCTATGCCACCGACGTGGCGAAGATGCTGCAGGTGCCGATCTTCCACGTGAACGGCGAGGACCCCGAGGCGGTCGCGCACGTCGTGCGGCTCGCGATGGAGTTCCGGCGGACCTTCAAGCGGGACGTGTTCATCGACATGTACTGCTACCGCCGGCGGGGCCACAACGAGACCGACGAGCCGTCCTTCACCCAGCCGGTCATGTACCGCGAGATCGAGCGGCGCAAGCCGGTGCGCGAGGGCTACCTCAGCCGGCTCCTCAAGACCGGCGGGCTCACGCGCGAGGAGGCCGACCAGATCGCCATGCGGCGGCGCGAGGAGCTGGAGCTCGAGCTGTCGGCGGCGCGCCGCGAGGACTTCGTGCCGCTGGCCGACACCCTGGGCGGCATCTGGAGCGGCTACCGCGGCGGCCCCGAGTCGCTGGCGGCCGACGTGCCGACCGGCGTGCCGAAGGCGAAGCTCCAGCAGCTCCTGACGAGCCTCACCCGGGTGCCCCAGGGGTTCCACCTGCACCCCAAGCTCGTCCGGTGGTTCGACCTGCGCCGGGAGATGGCGCGCGACGAGCGCCCGCTCGACTGGGCGACGGCCGAGGCGCTCGCCTTCGCCAGCCTGGCGTCCGAGGGGGTCCGCATCCGGATGAGCGGCCAGGACGTGCCGCGCGGCACCTTCAGCCAGCGCCACGCCGTGCTCCACGACGTCGAGGACGGCCGGCGCTACGTGCCGCTCGAGCACCTCGGCGCGGCGCAGGCGCCGGTGGAGCTCTGGAACAGCCCCCTCTCCGAGGCGGGCGTCCTCGGCTTCGAGTACGGCTACAGCCTCGACACGCCGGACGGGCTGGTCATCTGGGAGGCGCAGTTCGGCGACTTCTGCAACGTCGCCCAGCCGATCATCGACCAGTTCATCGTGAGCGCCGAGAGCAAGTGGCGCCGCCTCTCGGGCCTGGTGATGCTGCTCCCGCACGGGTTCGAGGGCATGGGACCCGAGCACTCGAGCGCGCGCCTCGAGCGGTTCCTCGCGCTCTGCGCGGAGGACAACATCCAGGTCTGCCAGCCGACGACGCCGGCGCAGTACTTCCACCTGCTGCGGCGGCAGGTGCTGCGCCGGTGGCGCAAGCCGCTCATCGTCATGACGCCGAAGAGCCTGCTGCGCCACCCGAAGGCCACCTCGACGCTGGACGAGCTGGCGGAGGGCCGCTTCGAGCGGGTCCTGCCCGACAGGCTCGCGACGCGCTCGCGTCCGGTCTCGCGCATCCTGCTCTGCAGCGGCAAGGTCTACTACGACCTCGAGCAGCGGCGCGAGGAGCAGAAGCGCGACGACGTGGCGATCATCCGGATCGAGCAGTTCTACCCGTGGCAGGAGGAGGCGCTCAGGGCCGCGCTCGCGCCGTACCCCGAGAAGACGCCGGCGTTCTGGGTGCAGGAGGAGCCGGAGAACATGGGCGCCTGGCGGCACCTCAGGGCGCGGTTCGGCTCGCTCCTCCTCGGCGTCTACCCGTTCGCCGGCATCACGCGGCGCGAGTCGGCGAGCCCGGCCACGGGATCGGCCAACGCCCACAAGCTCGAGCAGAAGGAGCTGCTCGACAAGGCCTTCGAGTAGCGTTGGCCGCGAGGCGTACGGCGAAGCGGCTAACGGCGCGGGGCCGGCCGGCCGGCGACGGCTCGGCAGGCGTCCGGCAACGCGCGAACGATCGAACAGGGGGCACGTCCATCCATGGCCGTTGAACTCAGGATCCCCGCAGTCGGCGAGTCGATCACCGAGGTCCAGATCGGCGAGTGGCTCAAGCAGCCGGGCGAGCGCGTCGAGCGCGACGCCGGCGTCGTCGTGATCGAGACCGACAAGGCGACGGTCGAGCTGCCCGCGCCGGTATCGGGCACCCTGACGACGGTGCTCAAGAAGACGGGCGCCACGGCGACCGTCGGCGAGGTGATCGGATACATGGAGGAGGGGGAGGTCGCGGCCGCCGCGCCGGCTGCGGCCCCGGCCCCGGCCGCGGCCCCCGCACCGGCTGCTGCGCCTGCGCCAGCGGCGGCCGCGAGGCCCGCGGCGGCCGACGCCCGCGTCATGCCGGCCGCGCGGCGGGCGATGGCGCAGGCTGGGCTCTCGCCCGATCAGGTGACGCCGACCGGCCCCGGCGGTCGGATCCTCAAGGAAGACGTCGAGCGGGCCGCGGTCGAGGCGCGCCGGGCGGCGGCCGCGCCGCAGCGGGGGGAGGCCGTGCCCGCGGCCCCGGCGGCGCCGCCGGCCGGCGGCGAGGAAGAGGTCGTCCCGATGACCCTCCTGCGCCGCCGGATCGCCGAGCGTCTCGTGGCGGCGCAGCAGACCGCGGCCCTCCTGACGACCTTCAACGAGGTCGACATGTCGGCCGTGATGGCGCTCCGCCGGGAGCACCAGGAGGCCTTCCAGGCGCGCTACGGCATCAAGCTCGGCTTCATGTCGTTCTTCGTGAAGGCCGCGATCGACGCGCTCAAGCTCGTTCCCGCGGTGAACGCCGAGATCCGGGGCGACTCGATCGTCTACAAGAACTACTACGACATCGGTGTCGCCGTCGGCGGCGGCCGGGGGCTCGTCGTGCCGGTCATCCGGGGTGCCGACCGGCTCTCGTTCGCCGAGATCGAGCAGGTCATCGCCGACTTCGCCAGGCGGGCCAGGGAGAACGCGCTCCGGGTCGACGAGCTGCAGGGCGGCACGTTCACCATCAGCAACGGCGGGATCTACGGCTCCATGCTGTCGACCCCCATCGTGAACCCGCCCCAGAGCGGCATCCTCGGGATGCACGCCATCCAGGAGCGGCCGGTCGTGCGCGACGGACAGATCGTCATCCGGCCGATGATGTACCTCGCCCTCACGTACGACCACCGGATCGTCGACGGGCGCGAGGCGGTGACGTTCCTCAAGCGCATCAAGGACGTCATCGAGACGCCGGCGCGCATGCTGCTCGAGGTGTAGGGCGTGGCACGCGCGAAGCACGACCTCGTCGTCATCGGATCGGGCCCGGGCGGCTACGTCGCGGCCATCCGCGGCGCGCAGCTCGGCCTGAACGTCGCCTGCGTCGAGAAGGAGGCGGCCCTCGGCGGCACCTGCCTCAGGGTCGGGTGCATCCCGAGCAAGGCGATGCTCGAGTCCTCGGAGCTGGTCCACGAGGCGAAGAACGGCTTCTCGGCCCACGGGATCCGCGTCTCGAAGGTCGAGGTCGACCTGGCGGCGATGCTCAAGCGCAAGGACGAGGTCGTCCGCGTCAACACGAACGGGGTCGAGGGGCTCTTCAAGAAGAACAAGGTCACGCGCTACCTCGGTCACGGCCGCCTCGCCGGTCCCGGCCGCGTCGTGGTGACCGGCCAGGACGGCGAGATCGACCTCGAGGCGACCCACATCCTCATCGCCACCGGCAGCAAGGTGGCGCCGCTCAAGGGCGTGACGATCGACGGCGACCGGATCGGCACGTCCACCGAGGCGCTCGCCTATCCCGAGGTCCCGAAGCGGCTCGTCGTGATCGGCGCCGGAGCGATCGGGCTCGAGCTCGGATCGGTCTGGGCGCGGCTCGGCTCGAAGGTGACCATCCTCGAGTACGCGGACCGGATCCTCCTCGGGATGGACGCCGAGATCGCCGCCGAGGCGCAGCGGGTGCTCGCGCGCCAGGGGCTCGAGTTCCGGCTCGGCGCCCGCGTCACCGGTGCGAAGGTGAACGGCAAGACGGCCGTCGTCGAGGCGGAGGGGATGGAGCCGATCACCGCCGACCGGGTCCTCGTCGCCGTCGGCCGCATCCCCAACACCGACGGCCTCGGCCTCGAGTCGGTGGAGATCAAGACCGACGAGAAGGGTCGCATCCCGGTGAACGAGCACTTCGAGACGACCGCCCGGGGGATCTACGCCATCGGCGACGTGATCCGCGGCCCCATGCTGGCGCACAAGGCCTCCGAGGAGGGGATCGCCTGCGTCGAGCGGATCGTCACCGGCTACGGCCACGTCAACTACGACGCCATCCCGAACGTCGTCTACACCAACCCCGAGGTCGCCTCGGTGGGGAAGACCGAGGAGGAGCTGAAGGCCGCCGGCATCCCGTACCGCAAGGGGGTCTTCTTCTTCCGCGGCAACGGCCGGGCGCGCGCCCTCGGGCAGATCGACGGCCGGGTGAAGATGCTCGCGCACGCCGAGACCGACCGCATCCTCGGGGTCCACATCGTGGGGCCCAGGGCCGGGGACCTGATCGCCGAGGCCTCGGTCGCGATCGAGTTCGGGGCCTCCGCGGAGGACCTCGGGCGCGCCACGCACGCCCACCCGACGCTCGCCGAGGTCCTCAAGGAGGCGGCGCTCGCCGTGGACGGGAGGGCCATTCACGCCTAGGCCGTGCTCCAGCGCCCACGGACAAGGCGCCGGCGCGCCCCGGCCGGGCCCGTAACCGGTCCATGGAGACAGGTCTCGCCATGCTGCCGTCGATGCGGCTCGTCGTTCGCGACCTCGGCCGCGTCCCCTACGCCGAGGCGCTGGCGCTCCAGCGCGACCTCGCCCGCCGGCGCCAGGCTGGCGAGGTGCCCGACACGCTCCTCCTCTGCGAGCACCCGCCGGTCGTCACCCTCGGCCGCGCGAGCCGGCCGGAGCACCTCCTGGCCTCGCGCGAGGCGCTCGAGCGGCGCGGCGTCGAGGTCTTCGACGTCGAGCGGGGCGGCGACGTCACCTACCACGGCCCCGGGCAGCTCGTCGGGTACCCGATCGTCGACCTGCACGGCCACGGCCGCGACCTCCACCGGTACCTCCGCGCGCTCGAAGAGGTGATCATCCGGACGGCCGCGGCGTTCGGCGTGGCGGCCGGCCGGGTGGCCGGGAAGACCGGCGTCTGGGTCGGCGACCGGAAGCTCGCCTCCATCGGCATCCACGTGAGCCGCTGGGTCTCCTGGCACGGCCTCGCCGTGAACGTGACCGATGAAGCGCTCCCCGGGTTCGAGCTGATCGTGCCGTGCGGCCTCGCCGGCGTACGGATGACGACGCTCACCCGCGAGGCGGGGCGCCCGGTGACGCTGACCGAGGCGAAGCGGGCGCTCGAGGAGGCGTTCCGCGCGGCGTTCACCCCCTCCCCGGCCGGCGCCGCCCCCGGCTCCCACCCGGGCGGATCACGCTGAGGAGCGGGTCGGGGCGGCTCCGGGCCACGGAGGACGAGCGGGGGGCAGGCCCCGACGTGTGCCCGCCGGGAAAATGGAAAGGCCTGACCCCGTGGAAAACGGAAAGGCCTGACCCCCTGGAAAATGGAAAGGCCTGACCCCGGGGGCGCGCGGCTTTACTTCCGCCGGCGCCTGGGGTACAACCATCACGATTTTCCAGTGGTTTCCCGATCGGAGGAGACGGCGTGATCGTCAACCGGGCCGACACCGCGGGCGCCTGCTTCGGCGTCAAGCGCGCCTTCGACATCGCCATGAAGACGGCGAAGTCGGACGAGCGCGTGGTCATGCTGGGCGACATCGTGCACAACGAGCACGTCGTCCGGAAGATCGACGAGGCCGGCGTGAAGGTGATGAAGGACCTCGACTCGGTGCCGGCCGGCAGCACGCTCATCCTGCGCGCCCACGGCGCCGTGCCGGAGATCTATGAAGCAGCCGAGCGGCGCGGCCTCAAGATCGTCGACGCCACCTGCCCCATGGTCTTCGAGATCCACGACGAGGTGAAGGCGCTCGCCCAGGAGGGCTACAGCATCGTCGTCATCGGCGACCACGGCCACGACGAGGTCGTCGGCATCGCGGGCCAGGTGCCGGGCGCCATCGTCGTGTCGAACCCCGACGAGGCTCGCCTCATCCCGCGCAAGCGCAAGATCGGCGTCGTCACGCAGTCGACCCAGAACATCGACAACGTCCGGCAGTGCGTGGCGGAACTCTGCCTCAAGAGCCGCGAGGTGCGCTTCATCAACACCATCTGCGCGCCGACGAAGAACCACCAGGACGAGATCCGCACCATGCCGTACGAGAACGACGTCATGGTGATCATCGGCTCCCGCACGAGCGCCAACACCTGCCGCCTCACCGAGATCTCGCGCAGCATCAACCCGCGCACCTACCAGGTGGCCAGCGCGGCCGAGCTCAAGCCCGAGTGGTTCGTCGGCGCCCGCACCGTGGGCGTCTCGGCCGGGGCGTCCACGCCCGACTGGATCATCGACGAGGTCGTCGCCGCGCTCGAGCGCATGAACCCGTAGCCGGGGCCGTTCGTGCCCGACGCGCTCACCCGCGCCGACCTCGCGCGCCTCATCGACTGGGGCGCCGCCCTCAAGCCGGACCTCACCGAACGCGAGCTTGCCGCCGTCTGCGACGAGGCGGTCGCCCTCGGCGTGGGGCAGCTCTGCGCGCAACCCTCGCTGGTCGAGCCGGCGGTGCGGCGGCTCGGCGGCCGGGTGGCGGTCGTCTCGGTGGCCGGCTTCCCCCACGGCGCCTCGCTCCCGGAGGTGAAGGCGCGCGAGGCGGCCCTGGCGGTGGAGCAGGGGGCGGCCGAGGTCGACATGGTGATCAACCGGGGCTGGCTCAAGGGGGGTGAGGCGAGCCGGGCGGAGGCGGACGTCGCGGCGGTCGTGCGCGCCGCGGCGGGCCGGCCGGTCAAGGTGATCCTCGAGACGGCCGCGCTTACCGAGGCCGAGGCGCGGCTCGGCTGCCGCGTGGCGGAGGCCGCCGGCGCCAGCTTCGTGAAGACGTCGACCGGCTTCGGCTACCCCGGCGCGACCGTGGCGTCGGTGCGCCTCCTCGCCGAGGCGGTGGGGGGACGGCTCGGCGTGAAGGCCTCGGGTGGGATCCGGACCCTCGCCGACACGCGCGCCATGCTGGCCGCCGGGGCGACGCGGATCGGCACCAGCGCCGCGAAGGCGATCCTCGACGAGTTCGAATCCTGAAAGGTAGCTACCCCAGGTAGCTACCCCTCGGGCGGGGCCTCGGCGCGGTCCATCCGCGCCCGCGGGACGACCCGCGCCCGGGCGGCGGCGTCCGCCTACGCGGCGTTCTGCGCCTGGGGGCCCTGCTGCGGTTGCTTGACGATGAGGACCGGACAGGGAGCCTTGACCGCGACCTCGTTGCTGATCGAGCCGAGGAGGAGCCGCCTGATGCCGGTCAGGCCGCGGGAGCCGACGACGAGGAGGTCGGCCCGTTCCTCGGCCGCAAGCTTGACGATCTCGTCCGCCACCGGGCCGTGCCGCAGCACCGTGCGGCAGGGGACGCCGCGTCGCGCGGCGTCGGCTGCGGCGCGGGCGAGCACCTCCTCCCCGGTCGCCTGGGGGGCCGTCTCCGGCGTGGGAGGCAGCACGACCATCCCCATCGGATCGACCGTCACCTTGGCGGTTGGCGGCACGACGTAGAGCACGAGGACCTCGTCGGCCCGGTACTCGACGGCCAGGTCGAGGGTGTACTGGAGCGCGTAGTCCGACCACTCCGAGCCACCCGTGGCGACGACGATGCGTCGAATCATGGGACCTCCTCGAGCCGGCCGACCGGTTCAGCGGAGGGCGCGGGGGCAGGCGCCGCGGGATGATTCCCCTGTCCTTTCGATGATTTGCGGCTACAGATTGGCGGCAGGGCTGGCCATTGTCAAGCGCTTTCCCGCGGTCACTTGTCGACAAGCTGCCGGGTTCGACGGCCCGATGCCCCGCCCACCTGCCGCTGCGAGCCTCTATCGACGCCGCGGCGCCCGTGCTAGAAATCGAGCAGTCGATACGGCCTGAGATCTCGACCACCCGCGTGCGAGAGTGGCGGAACTGGTAGACGCGCCAGACTTAGAAGCAGGACCAGTACGTCCGAGGAGTGCGGGAGGGTCTGGAGGGGGCTGATTTTCTTAGGTTGGCCCCCTCGGGCTCTCCCTGGCCTTCCGGCCCGTTCCGTCGAGTCGAAACACTTCGAGAAACACCCTACGCCCCCTCCGCTTCCACCCGCTTGGCCACCCAGGTTTCCACGTCTTCCAGCCTGAACATGACCCTCGACAGCACCCGAACCGGAGGCAGGTACTCGGACCGGCCCTTGCGCTTGGCGAGGTCGTAGA
>DATCKS010000295.1:0-1836 GCA_036562265.1 Thermodesulfobacteriota bacterium
CAACCACGACGCGCCGATGTTCCACGACGAGGCGGCCGCGCGCGCGGCGTGGTCGAAGACGCTCGCCTTCCTCGCCGAGCACCACCCGGCCGGCTGAACGTCAGTCGAACAATCCGGGCGGGCGGTCCTCGCCCGGGGCCGGCGCGGCCGGCAGCGACGGCGGGGTCATGCCGAGGTGCTCGTAGGCGGCGGGCATCGCGACGCGGCCGCGCGGGGTGCGGGCGAGGAAGCCCTGCTGGATGAGGAACGGCTCGTACATGTCCTCGACCGTCTCGGGCTGCTCACCGACGGCGATCGCCAGCGTCGACAGCCCGACCGGGCCACCGCCGAACTGCTGGCACAGCGCCTGCAGGATCGCCCGGTCCACCTTGTCCAGCCCGCGGTCGTCGATGCCGAAGACCTCCAGGCCCGCCTTGGCCGTCGCCGCGTCGATGCGCCCGTCGCCACGCACCTCGGCGAAGTCGCGCACCCGGCGCAGCAGGCGGTTGGCGATGCGCGGCGTGCCCCGCGACCGGCGGGCGATCTCCCACGCCCCGTCGGCGTCGATCTCGACCTCGAGGATCCCTGCCGCCCGGGTCACGATCGACTCCAGCTCGGCGGTGTCGTAGTACTCGAGGCGGGCCACGAGGCCGAAGCGGTCGCGGAGCGGGCCGGTGATCATCCCCGTGCGCGTCGTCGCCCCGACCAGCGTGAACGGCGGCAACGTCAGGCGGATGCTCGAGGCGGCGGGCCCCTTGCCGACGACGATGTCGATCTGGAAGTCCTCCATCGCCGGGTAGAGGATCTCCTCGACGGCACGCGACAGGCGGTGAATCTCATCGATGAAAAGGATGTCATTCGGCCGCAGGTTCGTGAGGATGGCGGCGAGGTCGCCCGGCCGCTCGATGGCCGGCCCGCTCGTCGTGCGGATGGAGACGCCCATCTCGTGGGCGACGATGTTGGCGAGGGTGGTCTTGCCCAGGCCGGGCGGGCCGTAGAAGAGGATGTGGTCGAGCGGCTCGCCGCGCTGCTTCGCCGCCTCGATGGCGATGGCGAGGTTCTCCTTCACGCGCTCCTGGCCCGGGAAGTCCGCAAGGCGGCGGGGCCGGAGAGAGCGCTCGAGCTCCGCATCCTCGGGCTGGGCCGCGCGCGTGACGATGCGCTCGTCGCCGGCCATGCCCGCAGTATACCGCACGCATGTTCTACTCCCGCGGCCGCGTCGCCAGCAGCCGCTCGACGGCCTGACGCAGCTCGCCCACCCCGTACGGCTTGGCGATGAGGAGGTCGGCGCCCGCCTCGCGCACCGCCTGCGCCACGTCCTCCTGGGCCATCCCGGTGACGACGGCGATGGGGACGTCGGGGAGGAGCTCGCGGATGCGCCGCACGAGCTCGGTCCCCTGGGTCCCGGGAAGGCCGAAATCGACGAGCACGGCGCGAACGGGGAGCGCGCGCAGCAGCTCGAGCGCTTCCTCGCCGCTGCCGGCGCCGCGCGTCCGGTAGCCGAAGGACGAGAGCGCACGCTCGGTCACACGCCGCACGGCGACGTCGTCGTCCACGACGAGGATGGTGCCCTTCCCTGCCCCGTTCCCGGCGTCCTCCGGCTCCTCGCCGCCGTCGGCTCCGGCGGGTTGGGGGACACCGGCGAGCGCGGGAAGGACGACGGTGAAGGTGCTTCCCTGCCCGGGCGCCGATTCGACGAAGATCGCGCCCCCGTGGCCCCGCACGATGCCGAGGACGGCCGCCAGCCCGAGGCCGCGGCCGGTGAACTTCGTGCTGAAGAAGGGGTCGAAGATGCGCGCCATCGTCGCCGCGTCCATTCCGTGACCCGTGTCGGACACCTCCAGGAGGGCGTACCGC
>DATCKS010000297.1:0-5734 GCA_036562265.1 Thermodesulfobacteriota bacterium
GGCCGTCACCTGGTCGACGAGCGGCGGCACGACGAGGAGGCCCGCCGTCACGAGCAGGGCGCCGGCCGCGAGGAAGACCACGAGGATCGCCCCCCAGCGGGGGATCGGCCGCCGAAGGACCCTGAAGACGAGCTGCGAGACGAGGTCGACGGCAGGCGCCAGGACGTAGGCGAGAAGCCCCGACAGCACGACGAGCATGACGAGGCTTCGCAGGCGGACCACCAGGTAGGCCGCCGCGACGGCGAGGAGTGCGAGGACGATCCGGCGCGACAGCGGGCCGAACGGCTCGGGCGCGATCGGGCCGGCCCTGGCAGGCGCCGGCTCCGCTCCCGCGGCGTGGGGCGCCGGGCCGGCCGTGGTCTCGCGATCGGCCGCCCGGCGCCGCATCCCTCACGTCCCCCCGAGCACCAGGCCGGCCGCGCCGAGGATGCCGGCGTCGTCGCCGAGCGCGGCCCGGGCGAGAATCGTGGTCTCGCCCATCGGCCGGTGGGCGCGGGCGAGCAGCTCCGCGCGGAGCGGCGGCTCGATGAGGTCCCATGCCTCGCTCATGCCGCCGCCGATGAGGATGGCCCGCGGGTTGAGGATGTTCACCAGCGTCGCCGCGAGGATCCCGAGGGCGCGCCCCGCGCGGCGGTACACCCCGCGGGCCACCTCGGCCTCCGGCCCCTCCCCCGTCTGCGCGAGCCGGGCCACGGCCGCGGCGTCGAGGTTGCCGTCGAGACCCGCCTCTCGCGCCATGCGGGCCACCGCGGTGGCCGACGCGTAGCGCTCGGCGCACCCCCGGTTGCCGCACCCGCAGGGGACGGCGGTGTCCGAGCTGTCGATGGTGACGTGTCCCGCCTCGCCGGCCATCCCCTGCGCGCCGCGCCAGAGACGGCGGTCGAGGATGATGCCGCTGCCGATGCCGGTGCCGAGCGTGAGGAGGACGAAGCTGTCGTACGGCCGGCCGGCGCCGAAGCGCGCCTCGCCCACCGCGGCCGCGTTGGCGTCGTTCTCGAGGGACACCGGCAGGCCGGTCCGCCTGGTCAGCTCGACCGCCACCGGGACGTCCAGCCAGCCGGGGAAGTTGGCCGACGCCACGACGGCTCCGCCGGCGTGGTCGATGACGCCCGGTACGCCGACGCCGACCCCCACGAGCCGGCCCCCTTCCGGGACCTCGCGGGTGACTTCGAGGATCGCCTCGGCCAGTCGGCCGAGCACGTGCTCGCGGCCTCGGGAGACCTCGGTGGGGTGCCTACGCCGCGTGCCGACGATGCCGGCGTCGCCGACGAGGGCGAGCCTCGTGTTCGTGCCGCCGAGGTCGACGCCGACCGCGTAGCGCACCGCGTTACCGCCCGTGCGCGGCCCGGAAGAAGGCCACGGTCTCGGCCAGCCCCTCGGCGAGCGTGGTGCGCGGCCGCCAGCCGAGCACCCGGGCGGCGCGCGACGGGTCGATCACGCTGCGCCGCTGCTCGCCCGCCTTGGCCGGCCCGTGTACCGGCGCCGCCGACGACGCCGTCGCCTCGGCGATCAGCCGGTAGAGCGTGTTCACGTCGGTCTCGATGCCGGTGCCGATGTTGATCGGCCCCGACACCGGCCGTGCGAGGTCGGAGGCCGCCGCGTTGGCCTCGACCACGTCGCCGACGTACACGTAGTCCCGCGTCTGGGTGCCGTCGCCGTTGATCGTGCAGGGTTCGCCGGCGATGAGCCGGCTCGTGAAGATGGCGACCACGCCCGCCTCGCCGTGCGGGTCCTGCCTCGGCCCGTAGACGTTGCCGTACCGCAACGCCACGTAGGGCAGCCCGTGGACCGCCTGGTAGTAGAAGCAGTAGTGCTCGCCGGTCACCTTCCCGACGCCGTACGGGGAGATCGGGTTCAGCGGGTGATCCTCGTCGGCCGGGAAGCGGATCTGCTCGCCGTACGCCGCCCCGCCCGACGACACGAACACGACGCGCTTCACCCCGTGGCGCGCCGCGAGCTCGAGCAGGCGGATCGTGCCGAGAATGTTGACTCGCGCGTCGTGGATCGGGTCGGCCACCGACTTGCGGACGTCGATCTGGGCGGCGTGGTGATTGAGGATGTCGAACCGGCGCTCGACGAACAGCCGCTCGATCGCCGGGTCGAGGATGTCGAGGTGGTGGAACTCGGCGCGCGGATTCACCTGCTCCCGCTTGCCGGTGGAGAGGTCGTCGACGACCGTGACCTCGTGCCCGTCGGCGACGTAGCGGTCGACCACGTGCGAGCCGATGAAGCCCGCGCCCCCGGTAACCAGGATTCTCGCCACTAGCGTCCCATCCCCATGTAGGTGAAGCCGAGACGCCGCATCCGCGCCGGCTCGTAGATGTTGCGCAGGTCCACCACCACCGGGCGCGCGAGCGTCTGCTTGAGCCGGTCCCAGTCGAGGTTGCGGAAGAGGTTCCACTCCGTGGCCAGCACCAGGACGTCCGCCCCCTTGGCCGCCTCGTAGGCGTCCTCGCAGTAGATGACGTCGGGGTAGAGCCGCTTCGCGCCCGGCATCCCGGCCGGGTCGAAGGCCTGCACCCGCACGCCGCGCTCGAGGAGCCGCTCGACCAGGAAGAGCGGCGGCGACTCGCGCAGGTCGTCGGTATTGGGCTTGAACGTGAGGCCGAGGAGCGCCACCGTCGACCCGCGAACGTCCCTGCCGGGGTTCCCTCCGTCGTCGTTCGCGCCGAGCGCCGTGAGGATCTTCTCGAGCGCGTGCCGCTTCTGCCGCTCGTTGACCGCCATGGTGGCCTCGACGAGCTTGAACTCCATCCCCTGCTCCCGGGCGATGTGCCCGAGCGCCTTCAGGTCCTTCGGGAAGCAGGAACCGCCGAAGCCCGGCCCCGGGTGGAGGAACTTGCTCCCGATCCGCTGGTCGAGCCCCATCCCCTTCGCCACCACGTGGACGTCCGCGCCCACCTTCTCGCAGAGGAGCGCCATCTCGTTGATGAAGGAGATCTTCGTGGCGAGGAAGGCGTTGCTCGCGTACTTGATCATCTCGGCCGTCTCGACGTCGGCCACGACGAAGGGGGTCTCGATGAGGTAGAGGGGCGAGTAGAGGTCCTTGAGGATGGCGGCCGCCTGACCGCTCGACGTGCCGATGACCACGCGGTTCGGCCGCATGAAGTCCTCGATGGCCGAGCCCTCGCGCAGGAACTCCGGGTTCGACGCGACGTCGAACGGCACCGGCTCGGGCTGCGACTCCTCGATGATCTTCCGGATGACCTTGCCGGTGCCGACCGGGACGGTGGACTTGGTGACGATGACCTTGTAGCTGTCCATCGTCTGGCCGATGGCCCGGGCGACCTCGCACACGTACTGGAGGTCGGCCGCGCCGTCCTCGCCCTGGGGCGTCCCGACGGCGATGAAGATGACCAGCGCGCGGGAAACCGCCGACTTGAGGTCGTCGGTGAAGGACAGGTTCCCCGACCGCATGTTCTTGTCGACCAGCTCGGTCAGGCCCGGCTCGTAGATCGGGATGCGCCCCTGCTTGAGCCCCTCGATCTTCTCCCGGTCCTTGTCGACGCAGACGACCTTGAGGCCGAACTCCGCGAAGCAGGCGCCGGTGACGAGGCCGACGTAGCCGACCCCCACGACGCAGATGTTCATACCCGTGTCTCCCTAACGTGCTCCATGAGCCCCGCTTCCGTTCGTCCCCCCCGCGACCTCGGCGAGGCACGCCCCGAGGATGCCGACCGCCTCGTCGACCTGCTCGCGCGTCACCACGAGCGGGGGCGAGAAGCGGATCGAGGAGGTCCCGCACCCGAGGAGCAGGAGCCCTCGCCGGAAGGCCAGCTCGATCACCAGGTCCCGCTCCCGCGTGGCCGGCTCGCGCGAGGTGCGATTGCGCACGAGCTCCATCCCGATCATGAGCCCCACCCCCCGCACGTCCCCGACGAGACGGTTCGTCGAGGTGAAGGCCTTGAGCCGACCGAGGAGGTAGGCGCCCACGCGGGCCGCGTTCTCGATGAGCCCCTCCTCGAGCAGGTCGAGCGTGGCGAGCGCGGCCGCGCAGGCGACCGGGTTGCCGCCGAAGGTCGAGGCGTGCGCGCCCGGCTCCCAGGTCATGAGGTCCGAGCGCGCGATCATGGCGCCGAGCGGCATCCCCGAGGCGATCCCCTTGGCGAGGACCAGGATGTCCGGCGCCACGCCGGCCTGCGAGCACGCGAAGAGCGTGCCGGTGCGTCCCATGCCGCACTGCACCTCGTCGGCGACGAGCAGGATGCCGTACCGATCGCAGAGCGCGCGAAGCCTCGGGAGGAACTCGGCCGGCGGCACCAGATACCCGCCCTCGCCCTGGATCGGCTCCACCACGACGGCGGCCACCTCCTCGGGGGGTACCAGCCTGTGGAAGTAGAGCCGCTCGATGGCGTCGACGCAGTCGACCCGGCACCCGGGGTAGGTGAGGCCGTAGGCGCAACGGTAGCACGACGCGTACGGAACATGGTGGACCTGGGGCAGAAGCGGCCCGAAGCCGCGCGTGTGGACCGCCTTGCTCGCCGAGAGCGACAGGGCGCCGAAGGTGCGACCGTGGAAGGCGCCGTGGAAGGCCAGGAAGCGGGGACGCCCCGTGGCGTAGCGCGCGAGCTTGATGGCGGCCTCGATCGCCTCGGCCCCGGAGTTGGTGAAGAACACCCGCTTGGGATGGTCGCCAGGAGCCGCGGCGGCCAGGCGGCGCGCGAGTTCCACCTGCGGTCCGTAGGAGAAGTCGGTGCCCGACATGTGGATCAACGTTGCCGCCTGCCGCGCGATCGCCTCGACCACACGGGGATGGCAGTGGCCGGTGGCCGCCGCCGCGATGCCGGCCGTGAAGTCGAGGTACCGGCGGCCGTCGAGGTCGTAGACGTGCGCCCCCTCCCCTCGCGCCACGGCGAGCGGATAGCCGCGGGTGTACGAGGGGGAGAGGTAGCGGGCGTCCTCGGCGATCAGGGCCGCCGAGAGGGGCCCGGCTCCCGCCGCCCGCGCCGCCGCCTCCGCGGCGGCAGCCCGGCGGTCGGCGTCGGACGGGGCGGCCTCGATGTCACGCTTGTCGAGCATCCAGGGGGTCCTCGGTCAGGGAACCGCAGAAGCATGCAATTCCATTGCCATTCGGAGCGATCGGGCCCCATGACCCGAAGGAAACCCTCAGGTAGCCACCGTGGCGTCGGTCGGGAAGCCGCCCGATCGCCGGTCTCGAGGGGGCACGGCGCAAAGTTTGCGGCCTTCCGGGGTGCGGTTTCTCGGCGCGGCCCGATCAGGTGCGACGGCCGGCCATCCCCCGGCTCCGGTAGTACTCGATGGTCGCCCTGAGGCCGTCGTCGATGTCGACTCGAGGCTCCCAGCCGAGGAGGCGCCTGGCGAGCGTGATGTCCGGGCGGCGCACCTTCGGATCGTCCACGGGGAGCGGCTTGAAGACGATGCGGCTCGTACTGCCGGTGAGCCGCTTCACGCGCTCGGCGAACTCGAGCACCGTCCGCTCCTCGGGATTGCCCAGGTTGACCGGCCCGACGTAGTCGGAGTGGAGGAGCCGGTAGATCCCCTCGACCAGGTCGTCCACGTAGCAGAAGCTACGGGTCTGCGACCCGTCGCCGAAGACGGTGATGTCCTCGCCGGCCAGCGCCTGGAGCGTGAAGGCCGGCACCACGCGGCCGTCGTGCGGGCGCATGCGGGGGCCGAACGTGTTGAAGATGCGCACGATCCGGACGTCGACGCCGTGCGCCCGGTGGTAGGCCATCGTCATCGCCTCGGCGAAGCGCTTCGCCTCGTCGTAGAC
>DATCKS010000298.1:0-4197 GCA_036562265.1 Thermodesulfobacteriota bacterium
CGCGCGAATCGGTAGGGTGGGAGGCAGACCTCCGGCACCGCGTCCTCGAAGCGGACGAAGACGGTGGCCGTGGTGCGGTTGATCCACCTGACCTCCGTCCCCGCGGCCACGGTCAGCTCAGCGGGGCTCGTCCGGTCGTGCGACGCCGCCTCGATGCGGAACTCCGCGGGATCGCCCTTGCGGGCATCGGCCCGACCCGGATACACGTTCCCTCCGTCACACGCCGCAAGCCAGCCGGAGGCGACGAGCAGCAGCGCTCCCGCTCGGCGACGCACCGGCTCAGCATGCGACGATCGGCGAGCCCCGTCCAGCGCGGGACGATCGGAGCCTGGTCCGCGTCATGGCGGCGCTCCGGCAGGCCCCTCCGGAAGGCGCCTCGTGGACGTCCGGCGGCGACCGGCGCACGCCGGAGGCGACCGGCGGCGCGGTGCCGGCGCCGAGCCCGAGCCGGTCAAGGAGCGGCCGGCGCGGACGCCGGCTCAGGGGTACGCCCGGTAGACGGCAAGCAGCCGGGGCAAGCCGGCCGTGAGGGCGGCGATCCGCCGGCTCCACTCGGTCCGCCCGGCCGCCAGCCAGGCCGGGTCCTCGGCCACCCGCTCGTGCGCGAGGTCGTAGAGGGCGAGGTAGCGCGGCGATCCGCTCGACGCGCGGAAGCGCCGCGCCCCGAGCACCCCCGGCACGCGGCGCAGCATCGGCACGTGCTCCTCGTCGTACCAGCGGTTGAACTCCGCCTCGTGCTCGGCCGGCACGTCGTGGCAGGCGAGGAAGACGGCCTGCGCGTCCGGGTGGCCCGCCGCGCGGCCCGGCAGGATCTGCTCGCAGGCCCAGCGGCGGAAGACCACCGCCCGGGACAGGCAGCGCTTGCTCCACGGCGTGAAGTTGTCCCCGACGTGGGCGAGGTACTCCGGCGTCTCGAGGACCTCGGGCGACTCGAGGTCGTACGTGGCGAGGTACCGCCCCTCTCCCGGGGCGCCGTCGCGCTGCCAGCGCCGGGCCGAGAGGAAGCCCGGGATGGCGAGCCGCTCGGCCAGGTGCTCGGTGTCGTACCAGGCGTTGAACTCCTCCTCGTGCTCCGGCCTGGGCTCCGTGATGGTGAGGAGCAGGCCCATCCTGGTCGTCATGCCCCCTCCCGGCGCCGGCGGCCCCTTGCCGCAGGCGCTCTCGTGACTCTCGGCATTATGCTCGCATCGGGAAACGGCGCGGAGGTGAGCCGCGCCGATGGGCTCGATCAGGCCTGGGCTCGTCGCCCTGCTGCTGGTGTCGGCAACCGCCTGCGGTGGGGGCGACCCCCTGCCCGCCGGGCCGCCGAATGCGACGATGGAGCCGGGGCCGCCTACGGCTCCGGAGCCGGAGCCGACCCCGGAGCCGACGCCGGAGCCGGAACCGACCCCGGAGCCGGAGGCGACTCCGACACCGGTACCCGAGGAGGAGCCGCCGCCGGGGAGCGATGCGGCGGCCGCCTCCCTCGAGGTGGTGGGGCTCGGCAATCCGCCGCCAGCGCCGCCGATCCGGGGCAGGGTGTTCGTGGAGGCGATCGTGTTCGACGTGACGCCCGAACGGGTCGAGTTCTACATCGACGACGAGCCGGTGCGGGTCGACCGCCGGTGGCCGTACACGCTCGGCGACGGCCGGGACGACCTGTTCGACTCGCGCGACGTCCCCGACGGCTTCCACGTGGTGACCGTCCGCGTCGTCTTCCCGGATGGGTCCGCGCTGGTCACGCAGGAGCCCATGTGGGTGGACAACCCCTGACCGGACAGCCCCAGCCCGGGCGGGTCCGAGGCCGCCGCAAGGCCCCCTTGACGTTACTGCACAAAAGAGCTATAAAGACAGGCTCTCCACCCGCGGCCCGGCGCGCCCTGATCATCGTTACTATGGCGGCCTGTGGCGTCCGCCCCTGTAGACCCGGTCGCGGGGGGGTATCGAAGATATCCGGCTCCTGGCCGTCTCAGTGACTTGGCCGGAATGCCGGCGTGATAACAGAGGAAGGAAGGTCAGTCACCATTATGGCAGTGTTCACCGAGACCGTCGACCCGGCTCGCCCGTGGGCGGAACTCGAGGAGGTCCCCCTCGAGACGCTCGTCCCCGACGACGAGATCGTCACGGTCGACGAGGAGGAGGCGGTCTCGCCGTTCGAGGAGGAGGAGGACGAGCTCGAGGAGGAGGCGCCGTCGCCGGCCCGCCGAGACGAGATCGACCCCACGAATCCGACCGAGGCGTACCTCCGCGACATGGGGGGGATCCGGCTCCTCAAGCCCGAGGAGGAGGTGCGTCTCGCGTCCACGATCCGTGAGGGGCGCGACCGGTACATCCGGCTCGTCTCCGAGAGCGGCCTCGGCGTGCGGCACATCCTGCGCCGCGCGCGGCAGATCGAACTCGGGCTCGTTGCCTTCGACACGGTCTTCGGCCGAGACGACGACGGCGAGGACGCCCCTGCCGCCGATCGCGAGGCGATCCGGAAGACCGTGAAGAAGCTGAAGCGGCTCGCCTCGCAGCCGAAGCGCTACCGTGCGGCCATCGCCCGCACGGCGGGCGCCGTCCCGCTCGCCGAGCGGGAGGCGGAGCGGCTCGTCAAGCGGCTGCACCGGCTTGCCCGCCGCATGGGCCCGCCGGGGCAGCGGCCGCGCAAGCGCCAGCTGCGGGCCGCGGCGCTCGTCGGCCTCAAGCCTTCGGAGCTTCGGCAGCTCTCGCAGGAGGTGGCGGCGATCGAGGCGCAGGTGCAGGAGGCGAAGGACGCCATGGCGCGGGCCAACCTCCGCCTGGTGGTCTCCATCGCCAAGCGCTACACGTCGTCCCGCCTCTCCCTGCTCGACCTGGTGCAGGAGGGGAACATCGGCCTCATGCGGGCGATCGAGAAGTTCGACCACCGCAGGGGCTACAAGTTCTCCACGTACGCCACCTGGTGGATCCGGCAGGCGGTCGTCCGCGCGCTGGCCAACCAGGGACGGATGATCCGGCTCCCGGTCCACATGGCCGAGGCGGCCGGTCGCCTCGGGCGCACCGCCCGGGCGCTCCGGCAGGAGCAGGGGCGCGAGCCGACGCCCGAGGAGCTGGGGCGTGCGCTCAAGCTGCCGCCCGACCGCGTGCTCGACATCATCCGCAGCGAGCGGCCGGTGGCCTCTCTCGACGCGCCCGTGGGCGAGGAGGGGGAGACCCGGCTCGGCGACCTCATCCGCGACGCGCGGACGGTCCCCGCGACGGACGTGCTCGCCGAGCGTGATCTGTCGGAGCAGCTCCGCAAGGCGCTGGCGACCCTGACGCCGCGCGAGGAGCAGGTGCTGCGGATGCGGTTCGGCCTCGGCACCGAGCCGGAGCACACGCTCGAGGAGGCGGGGCGCCGGCTCAACGTGACGCGCGAGCGGGTCCGGCAGATCGAGGCGCGCGCGCTTGCCAAGCTGCGTCGGGCCGACCTGCGAGACCGTCTCGAGGGGTTCGTCGAGTCGTAAGCCTGGCGGGCGATCCGCCCGTCGCTTCGTAGTCGTACCGTAACGACGTGCCCGGGAGGCGCAAGGCCTCCCGGGCTTTTTTGTGCCCGCGCCTCGGTTCGCCGGCGGCGTGTCAAAGGGAGCGGTCGATCTCGGCGAGCCGCTCGGCGACCAGTTCGGCGACGTGCCGGACCTCGAGCGACATCCCGGCCGCGTCGGCCGCGCCGCGGAGGTGGAGGAGGCACCCCGGGTTGTCCGAGGCGAGGCAGGCCGCGCCGGTCTGCCGCACGTTCGCGAGCTTGCGGCCGGCGATCGCGCGGGCCACCTCCGGGTGGGCGGCCGACGTGCCGCCGCCGAAGCCGCAGCAGACCTCCCCCTCGGGCAGAGGCGTCACCACGTACCCCGCGCGGGCGAGCAGGCGCCGGCCGGCGTCGCCGAGCCCGAGCACGTTGGTGCTCTGGCAGAAGGCGTGGTAGGTGAGGGGGCGCTCTGCCGTCGCGCACGGGAGCGCCGGCGGGGCGGCCACGCGCTCGAGGAACGAGACGAAGTCGAACGTGCGCGCCGCGAGCCGCTCGGCGCGCGCCCGCCAGGCCGGCTCGTCGTCGAAGAGGCGCGGGTAGTCGTGGGCGATCGCGACGGCGCAGCTCGCCGCCGCCGTCACGACGTGGTCGGCCGGGGTGCGCTCGAGCGCCTCGATCGTCGCCGCCGCGAGGCGACGCGCCCCCGCACGGTCGCCCGCGTCGAGCAGCGGCAGCCCGCAGCAGTGCTGCCC
>DATCKS010000306.1:0-9601 GCA_036562265.1 Thermodesulfobacteriota bacterium
GCCGTTGTAGAGCTGCATCTTGAGGTCTCGCGAGCGGGCGAGACCCATCTGGCCGATCATGTCCGCGTTGGGGAACGGGCCGAACCAGTCGATCTGCGAGGCGGCGAGGAGCACCGCCACCCAGGCGGCGGGGGAGAGCCCCAGCGCCTGCACCGTCGGGCCGAACACCTCGTTCATCAGCACGACCTGCGCGACGGCCGCCCCGGCCACGCCGAGCCAGCCGATCAGCACGGCGAGGATGCTGAACCCGTACGCCCCGATGGAGGCGAGCAGCGGCCGCCCCGCCTCGAGGAGCGCCTCGTACGCCTTCGTCTGCCCGACGAGCGTGACGAGGGGGTTGAACAGCCAGAAGAGGAGGAAGAGCCAGATCAGGCGCGAGGCGCCGGCGTAGATGGCCTCGAGGATCCGCACAGGCCCGAGCCCGGCCGCAAGCCCGGTCGTGAAGGCGGTGACGAGCATGACGAGGATCGCGAACGCGTACCCCGCCTTGACCGCGATCCCGTAGGCGACCATCGCGAGGAGCGTCAGGACGAACGCCCAGGCGGCGCGGCGAGCCCCGGGACCGAGCGTCCGCTCCTGCTTCACGAGGTCGGCCTCCTCGTAGGCGTAGACCCCCTCGGTCCGCCGCTGGATCCACCGCACCATGAAGAAGCCGATCCCCCAGGTCACGATGGCCATCGGCAGGCCGGCCGCCGCCAGGTAGGCCGGGTAGCCGATCTTGGCGGCGCCGGTCATCGTGACCACCGGCGGCGTGAAGGGACCGAGGAAGAGGCCGGGCGCGCCGGCGGCGTGCAGCATGGCGGCGAGCGCCGGCGGCGTGAAGCCGACGGCCGCGACGATGGGGATGACGATGGGGGCGAGAATGGCGTTCGCGCCCGCCAGCGTGCCGAGGGCGGCGACGAGCAGGGTCGAGGTGATCATCACGCCGAGCTGAACCTGGGTGCGGGTGCGAACCCCGATGCGCCGGATGATCCCGCGAACGAGGTACTCGGCGGCGCCGGTCTCCCGGGCGACCTGGCCCAGGCCGCTGCCGAGGATGATGATCAGGCCGACCACGGTGATGAAGGCGCCGAGCGATTCCGCCATGAGCGTGGCGAGCGCCTTCGGCTCGATCCCGCGCATGACGATCGCCACGAGGAGGGCGCCGCCGGTCGCGAGGACGACGTCCGTCCCGACGAGCACGAGGAGCGCGTAGAGCACGATCGGCACGAGCCCCCACACCGTCGGCGGCTCCGTCCCGATGTTGACGAGCACCGCCGCCACGAACCCGAGCGCCAGGAGCACTCGCGCGACCTGCGGCCGGACGGACCGGGCCGCTCCCTCCGTTCCCGCTTTCGCCATCGTCCCCTCCCGATTCGACACGGACAGCGTGGGGCGGCTTGATCGGCCGCCATACCGAGCCGCTGCTCCGCCCTTGCGTCGCCCTTGTATCACGGGACTTGCACCCAGGTACAGTGCTTCGTCGGGCGTCGGGGGGAGCGTCCCCCAAGGTCGATCCCCGGTATCGGGTGGCGGCCGCTGCCTCGGCCCGCCGGGCGACGGAGTTGACTTGCCGCGGTCCTCACGCGCATACTGGCGTTCCAAAACGTAGTTATCGACACGCGAGGAGGGCCACCGGTGAAAGTCCCCGTCTCCGTCACCGTCAACGGCGTCACGCACGCCGTGGAGGTCGAGCCGCGCCTGCTCCTGGTCCACTTCCTCCGCGAGACCCTCGGCCTCACCGGCACGAACGTCGGCTGCGACACGAGCCAGTGCGGCTCCTGCACCGTCCTGATCGACGGGGAGGCCGTGAAGTCCTGCACGGTCCTCGCCGTCCAGGCCGACGGCCGGCAGGTGACCACCATCGAGGGGCTCGCCCGGAACGGAACGCTCCACCCGCTGCAGGAGGCCTTCTGGGAGAAGCACGGGCTCCAGTGCGGCTTCTGCACGCCCGGCATGATCATGACGGCCGTCGACCTCCTCGCGCGCAACCCGAACCCGACCGAGGCGGAGATCCGGCACGGGCTCGAGGGGAACCTCTGCCGGTGCACCGGCTACCAGAACATCGTCGCCGCCGTCCAGCACGCGGCCGCACGGATGAAGGGGTAGGCCATGGCCACGATCTTCGGGACGCCAGTCAAGCGCCGCGAGGACCCGCGGCTCATCACCGGCCAGGCGAAGTACACGGACGACCTGGTCGAGCCCGGCATGGTCCACATGGCCGTCGTCCGCTCGCCCTACGCGCACGCGAGGATCAAACGGATCGACACGTCGAAGGCGGCGCAGATGCCGGGCGTCCTCGGCGTCTTCACCGGCAAGGACATGCAGGCGGCGGGCATGGGCAACATGCCGTGCGCCTGGGTCGTGCCCAACAGCGACACGAAGACGCCCCCCTATCCGGCCATCGCCGTCGACACCGTGCGCTACGTCGGCAACGCCGTCGCCATCGTGGTCGCCACCGACCGCTACCTCGCCCGCGACGCGGCCGACGCGGTACAGGTGGACTACGACCCGCTCCCCGTGGTGGTGGACGCGGTCAAGGCGACCGAGGCCGGGGCGCCGCAGCTCCACGCCGAGGCGCCGAAGAACCTCGCCTTCCACTGGAAAGTGAGCGGGGGGGACGTCGAGGCCGCGTTCAAGCAGGCGGACGTCGTCGTCAGGGAGACGATCGTCAACCAGCGCCTCGTGCCGAACGCCATGGAGCCGCGCGCGGCGCTCGCGAGGTACGACGCGGCGACCGACGAGGTCACCCTCTGGGTCACCTCGCAGAACCCGCACATCGTCCGCTTCCTCCTCGGCCTCACGACCGGCATCCCCGAGAACCGGGTGCGGGTCGTCGCGCCCGAGGTCGGCGGCGGCTTCGGCAGCAAGATCCCGCACTACCCCGAGGACGCGATGGTGGTCTTCGCGTCCAAGATGGTCGGGCGGCCGGTCAAGTGGACCGAGACGCGGAGCGAGAACTACAAGGCGACGATCCACGGCCGCGACCACGTGCAGGAGGTGGAGCTGGCCGCGAAGAAGGACGGCACGATCCTCGGCCTTCGGGCGAAGGTGTGGGCGAACCTCGGCGCCTACCTCTCGACCGCCTCGACCGGCGTGCCGACGATCCTCCACGGCCTGATGCTCTCGGGCGTCTACACGATCAAGAACATCCACGAGGACGTCTACGGGGTCTTCACCAACACGACGCCGGTCGACGCGTACCGGGGCGCGGGACGGCCCGAGGCGACCTTCCTGGTCGAGCGGATGGTCGATCTCCTCGCACGCGAGCTGTCGATGGACCCGGTGGAGGTGCGGCGCAAGAACCTCATCCCCCCCTTCACCGACGGGTACACCGTCGCGACCGGCCTCGTCTACGACACCGGCAACTACCAGGCGGCCCTCGACAAGGCGCTCGAACTCGCCGACTACCAGGGCCTCAGGAAGAAGCAGGCGGAGGCGCGTGCCGCCGGCAAGATCATGGGGATCGGCGTCTGCACCTACGCCGAGATCTGCGGCCTCGGGCCGTCGTCCGTGGCCGGCGCCGTCGGCTTCGGCGGCGGCCTCTGGGAGAGCGCCATCGTCCGCTTCCATCCCTCCGGGAAGGTGACGGTCATGGTCGGCGTGAGCCCCCACGGGCAGGGGGAGGAGACGACCTTCGCCCAGATCGTCGCGTCCGAACTCGGCGTGCCGATCGAGGACGTGCAGGTCGTCCACGGCGACACCGCCCAGACGCCGATGGGGTGGGGGACCTACGGCAGCCGCACCACGGCGGTCGGCGGCGGGGCGCTCGCCCAGGCGGCGCGCAAGGTCAAGGAGAAGGCGCGCGCCGTGGCGGCCCACCTCCTCGAGGCCTCGGTCGAGGACATCGACTACGCCGACGGGAAGTTCTTCGTCAAGGGCTCGCCGTCCAAGGCCAAGACCATCCAGGACGTCTGCCTCATGGCGAACGTCGCGTGGAACCTGCCCAAGGGGATGGAGCCGGGGCTCGAGGCGTCGGCCTTCTTCGACCCGCCCAACTTCGTCTACCCCTTCGGGGCGCACATCGCCGTCGTCGAGATCGACCCCGACACGTACGAGGTGAAGCTCGTCAAGTACGTCGCCGTCGACGACTGCGGCAAGGTCATCAACCCGATGATCGTCGAGGGGCAGATCCACGGCGGCATCGTGCAGGGGATCGGGCAGGCGCTCTGGGAGGGGGCGCGGTACGACGAGCAGGGGCAGCTCCTCACCGGCTCCATGATGGACTACGTCGTGCCGAAGGCGGAGTTCTTCCCGAAGTTCGAGCTCGGCGCGACCGAGACGCCGACCACCGTGAACGCGCTCGGCGTCAAGGGGATCGGGGAGACCGGGACGATCGCCTCCACGCCGGCCGTCTACAACGCCGTCATGGACGCGCTCGCCCCGTTCAAGGTGAGGAAGGTCGACATGCCGCTCACGCCCGAGCGGATCTGGCGCGCGATCCGCGACGCGCAGAGGAGCTAGGCCCATGTACCCCGCGAGCTTCGAGTACTACCGCCCGAAGACCCTCGCCGAGGCGGCGGCCCTCCTCGGCCGGCACCAGGAGGCCAGGCTCCTGGCCGGCGGTCACAGTCTGCTGCCGCTCCTCAAGCTCAGGCTCGCCTCGCCGCCGGCGCTGATCGACATCGGCGGCCTCGCCGAGCTGAAGGGCATCCAGGCCCGGGCCGGCGCGCTGACGATCGGCGCGCTCACGACCCACGCGCAGGTCGTGTCGTCCAGGGAGGTGGCCCAGCACTGCCCGATCCTCGCCGAGGCGGCGGCGCTGATCGGCGACCTCCAGGTGCGCAACCGGGGGACCGTGGGCGGCTCCCT
Source organism: Thermodesulfobacteriota bacterium (assembly GCA_036562265.1). Taxonomy (GTDB): domain Bacteria; phylum DASVDK01; class DASVDK01; order DASVDK01; family DASVDK01; genus DASVDK01. The sequence continues at coordinate 4,792 of DATCKS010000306.1, forward strand.
CGCCCACGCCGACCCGGGGGCCGACTACCCGACCGTCATGCTCGCCCTCGGCGCCACCATGACCGCCTCGAACGGCCAGGCCACGCGCGACATCGCGGCCGACGCCTTCTTCACCGACCTCTTCACGACCTCGCTCCAGCCGAACGAGCTGCTCACGGCCGTGTCGGTGCGGTCGTACGGCAAGGGGACCGGCGGCGCGTACGTCAAGCACAAGCACCCCGCCTCGGGCTACGCCGTGGTGGGCGTCGCGGCGCTCGTCACGGTGAACGGCGGGACGTGCGAGCAGGTGAGCCTCGTCGTCGGCGGCGCCACCGGCACCCCCGTGCGGGCGACGGCGGCCGAGCAGGCGCTCCGGGGACAGCCGGTGAACGACGCGACCGTCGGGGCCGCCGTACGCAAGGTGGCCGAGGCGATCAGGGACCCGCTCGGCGACGTGTACGCCTCGGGCGACTACCGGGTCCACCTCGCCACCGTCCTCGCCGGCCGCGCGCTGCGGACCGCGGCCGAGCGCGCCCGGGCGTAAGCCCTCCTCGCAGGGTTCCTGCCGAATCGAGGCGCCGGCCGGCTCCGCCACGCGCGGGGCCGGCCGGCGCGGCCCGGCGTCCTTTCGCGAACCGACAGGCAGGCACCGGCCGCTTGCGCGGGCTACGGCGGACCGGGCCGATGGGCGTGGGAAACGTCCGGCTCAGGTCGACAGCGCCCGTGCCAGGAACGGCAGGAACCGGTCCATCCGGTAGTCGATGTCGGTGTGGTCGTCGTCGAACTCCTCGTAGACGTGCGGCACCCCGTGCGCCTCGAGCTTCCGGTGGAAGCGCCGCATGCCGTAGTGCACCCGGAACTGGTCGCGGTTGCCGCAGTCGAGCCAGATCGCCTTCAGCCCGCGGAGCGCGGCCGCGTGCCGGTCGACCAGGACGACCGGGTCGTGGCGCAGCCAGTTCTCCCACCGTTCGGGGATGAGTTCCGCGGTGTAGGGGTCGCCCGGGAGCCGCATGCTCCGGAACGCCGTCGGGTCGGGATCGTAGAACGCGCTCATCGCGAGGAACGTCCGGCAGGCCCGCTCGGCTCCCGAGAGCTTCGGCCTCGACTCGGAGTCGAGGAAGAAGCGCTCGATCGACCAGTCGAAGCGCTGCAGCACGTCGAGCGTCGGGTAGAAGTCGGGCAGGTAGACGACCTCGAACGCCATGTCGGCCGAGTTGATCGAGACGGCCGCCCAGAAGTCGGCGTGGTGCATGGCGTGCCAGGCCGCCCCGTAGCCGCCGGAGGACTTCCCGAAGCAGCCGCGCCGGCCCGCGCCGCCGCACGAGAACCGCTCCTCCACGAACGGGACGATTTCCTCGACGAGGTAGTCGGCGTACCGTCCCGTGCCGACGCTGTTGAGGTACTGGTTGCCGCCGAGCCTCGTCGAGCAGTCGGGGAAGGCGACGACGACCGGCGGCATCGCCCCCTCGGCGATCAGGCGATCGAGGCGCTCGGGGACGTTCTCGCCGAAGCCCTTCCACGCGGTGTGACCGAGGCCGGAATTGCCGAAGCCGGGGAGGTCGACGAGGAGCGGGAGGTGGTGGTCGGGCGACCAGCCCGGAGGGGTGTAGACGTGCAGCTCCCGGCGGGTGGGGTCGTCGAGGGGGTTGCCGGCAAGCACCCGCGAGTCGTGGACCAGACGGTGAACGGTTCCCTGGGGGAGGCGGTGGTCGCGGCGCATCGAGCGTCCTCTCGGGGAAGAGGGCGGTGAGCCCTGGTGTGGTCGGGATATTGTAGAGGCTCGCCCCGCTCAGTCGCGGCTGCGCGTCGGCCCCCCCTTCGCCGCCGCCTCGCCGGCGGCGTCCGCCATCGCCTCGACCGCCTCGATGTCCCTGAGCGCCGCCTCGAGGGCGGCCTTGAGTTCGGGCGAGGCCTCGATCGTGCCGCCGTCCTCCTCGTCGTACGGCGTCTCGCCGGCCCCGTCGTCGGGGGAAAGGGGGAACGGCGGCGGTGCCGTCGGGCGCGGGGGCGGCGCGCCGATGCCGCGGGCGGCAAGGAGCGCCGCGGCGGCGGACACGACGTCGTGGTGGAGCGTCTCGTCGCGGGCGATCAGCTCGAGGTCCTGCGTGAGGAGCGACGGCAGAAGCCCGATCGACTGCGAAGGCGCGGCGTACGGGTTGAAGGCGAGCGCGCGTCTCACCCGGTAGCGCTGGATCCACTTCGGGTGCCGGAAGACCACCGCCAGGACGCTGGCCGAGGTGGGGCGGTGCGCGGCGATCCGCACGACCTCGCGCTCGGTGCAGCGGGGGTTGCGCAGGAGGTTCTCGATGACCCTCGGCTGCTGGTCGTACAGGAGCCGGTCGAGCGTGTCGCGCGACCCGGTCCGGCCGAGCTGCGTGCGCCACCCGAGCGGGAGGCTCGCCGGACCCGAGGTGCTGCCGCCGTCGTGCGGACCGTCGTAGGTACGCCGTGCGGTCCGACTGGTGAGGAGCCGCAGGAGGTCGCCGCGGCCGGTCTCGCGCGCGGCGTCGACGACGGCCGCCATCCGCTCCTGCCCGAGCGCCTCCGCGAGGCCGCGCAGGTCGCCGACGAAGGGGGCCAGCGCGGCGGCCGGCCGGTAGCGGTCGACGGCGAGCTGGACGACGCCGTTCAGCAGCGCCGCCACCTCCGTCGCCTCGAGCCCCGACAGGCGCGCGAGGAAGGCGCGCCCGCGCATCTCGAACGAGGCGACGGCGGCAAGGGCATCGACCACGTCCCGGGCCAGGGTCCGGTCGTCGGTGTCCGTCGACGGGTCGCGGCTCATGGCGCCGCGAGTCTACCCGGCCGCCGGCCGCGCGTGCAACGGCTTTCCCGCTTGCCGAATAGCACGAGGTTTGACAGGACGCCGCCCGCACCCTAGCCTCCCCGAGGGGGCTCGGGCGTGCGGACCGGGCCTCGCGAGACGACCTGGAGGTGCAGATGGACCTCGGCCTTTCGGGACGCCGCGCCATCGTCGCGGGCGGCAGCATGGGGATCGGCAAGGGGGCGGCGGCGCTCCTCGCCGCGGAGGGGGCCAGGGTGGCGATCATCGCCCGCGGCCGCGAGGCGCTCGACGCTGCCGCGGCGGAGATCGGGGCCGCGACCGGCGGACCGGTCGTCACGGTCCAGGCCGACCTCTCGACGCGCGCCGAGGCCGAGCGAGCCGTCGCCGAGGCGGTGGAGCGGCTCGGCGGGCTCGACATCCTGGTCAACAGCCTCGGCGCCGCGAGGAGCGGCGAGTTTCTCGACCTCGAGGAGGAGGACTGGGTCTTCAGCCTCGAGAGCAAGCTCCTCGCGCAGGTACGCGTCACCCGGGCGGCGCTGCCGTACCTGCGGGCGAACCGCTTCGGCCGCATCGTCTGCGTCAACGGGCACCGGGGATGGGACCCGGATCCCGACGCCCTCCCGGCAAGCGCCGCCAACGCCGGTCTCAACGCCTTCGTGAAGGGCCTCGGCCGCAAGCTCGCGGCCGAGAACGTCTTCGTCACCGCGGTGAGCCCGCCGCCGATGCAGACGCGCCGGCTCGACTACCTGATCGAGGCGAAGGCGAGGATGGCCGGCACGAGCCGCGAGGCCGCCCGCGAGGCGTTCCTGCGCGAGATCCCGGCCGGCCGGTTCGCCACGCCCGAGGAGATCGCGCCGCTCATCGCCTTCCTCGCCTCCCCGCGCAACACCTACGTCACCGCGACCACGATCGCCGTCGACGGCGGCACGACGCGCGGCATCTGACGCGGCGTCGCGCCGCCCGCTCCGACGTCGCCCGTCCGACGTAGCGCGCCGGAGGCCGGCTCGCCCTTGGGTGCGACGCGCTTCGCGAGCCGCGCTCCGAAAGGCGTTGACACGACCCGCGTGCTCCTCCATCTTGATGTTGATCCAGTGAGCAGAACGAGGTGTTCCGGTGAGTGGAACAAACGGCTCTCTCGCTGAGTCGCCGGTCGTGCGGGCACTGCGGATCCTCGCGGCCGTGGCCGGGGCCGACGCGCCGCTCAGCCTGGCCGAGTTGAGCCGGGCGGTCGGCCTGCCGAAGGCCACGGTCCATCGCCTCGCCGCCCTCGTCGAAGCGGAGGGGCTCATCGAGCGCGACCCGCTCGCGCGGCGCTACGTCGTGGCGGGCCGCTTCGACGGCCTCGCGCTGAACGCCCTCAGGACCGCTCCGGTCCACCGCAACCGGCGGGCGGTGCTCAAGCGGCTCTCGGAGCGACTCGGCGAGACGGTGAACCTCGGCGTCCTGCACGGCGGGGAGGTGATGTACCTCGAGCGCGTCGAGTCGTCCTGGCCGCTCAGGATGGAACTCAAGCCGGGCAGCCGGGTGCCGATCCACTGCACCGCCATCGGGAAGCTGCTCCTCGCCTTCGCGCCGAAGGCGGTACGCGAGCGGCTCCTCATGGTGGCGCCGCTCGAGCCTCGCACCGCCAACACGCTCACGAGCCGGGCCCGACTCGAGGAGGAGCTGGCCGTCACGCGGGCGCGCGGCCACTCCGAGGACAACGAGGAGTTCCTGGCCGGGGTCTGCTGCGTCGCCGTGCCGGTGCGGGACGGGCGGGGCAGGGTCGTGGCGGGGCTTGCCGTCTCGGCCCCGAGCGCCCGGATGCCGCTTGCGCGGGCCCGCGAGCACCTCGGCGACCTCCGGGCCGCGGCCGACCAGCTCGGCGCGTATCTCGACGCGTCGCGCGAGGGCCGCGGCCGATCCTGACACGTTTCCGTGACCGTCACGTCGAACAGGGAGGAAGCCAGTTCATGCCTGTGATGAGTCCCAGCGAGGCCCTGGTGGAGCAGCTCCGCGCCGAAGGGACCGAGGTGATCACCGGGATCGTCGGGTCGGCGTTCATGGATG
>DATCKS010000316.1:0-2913 GCA_036562265.1 Thermodesulfobacteriota bacterium
GGCGCCGCCGGTGGCCCAGGCGTTCGGGTGGCGGGCCATGCTGGCCGGCGTGGCCGCCGCGGCGCTCGTCCTCGTCGTCCTGTCGCAGCCTCGGCGCGGCATCTGGGACGCCGACCGCGACCGGAACGCCGCGATCTGGACGAGCCCGTTCGCCGGTCTGCGCGTGGTCTGGGACTCGCTCCCGCTCCGGGCGCTGGCACTCGCGGCGCTCTGCTTCGCCAGCGTGCAGGTGACGGTGACGACCTTCCTCGTCGCCTACCTGTCGACCGAGGCCGGCATGGGCCTCGTCGCGGCCGGGGTCGTCCTGGCGGCCGCCCAGGGGGGCGCCCTTCTCGGGCGCATCGCCTGGGGCTGGCTCGCCGATCGCCTGCGGGCTCCGCTCGAGGTCCTCGCGCTCCTCGGTGGCGTCATGGCGGCGGCCTGCCTGTTCCTCGCCTCGCTGCAGGCCGCGTGGGGGACGATCGTCTTCGCGCTCGCCGCGGTGCTCACCGGCGCGAGCGCGGTCGGCTGGAACGGCGTCTACCAGGCGGAGGTGGCTCGCCTCAGCAGCGCCGGATCGATCGGCCTGGCGACCGGCGGGGCGATGTTCTTCACGTTCGGAGGCGTGCTCGTGGCGCCGGGGGCGTTTGCCGGTCTGTACGAGCTCGTCGGCACCTACCGCACGACCTTCCTGCTGCTCGCGCTTCTCGGGGTGGCCGGCGGTTCGCTGGCCCTTCTCGCCCGTCGCCGCGCGGCCGTCGCCGCCGCCCGTTAGCCGTTGCGGGGGGCGTTCGCCCTCACCCCTCGGCGTGTCCGTGGACGCCGACCATCGGGACGAAGGCGGCGGGAACGACCGATCCGAGCCGGACGAGTTCGCATCCGCGCTTCTCGAACACGGCCACGTCCTCGGCGCCGCCCGGACCGATGGGCATGACGAGCCGGCCCCCCTCGGCGAGCTGGTCAACGAGGGGCGGCGGAACGCGCGGCGCGGCCGCGGCGCCGATCACCGCCTGGAACGGGGCGTACTCCGGGGCGCCGAGCGTGCCGTCGCCGACGAGGACGATCACGTTGCGGATGCCGGCCCGCTCGAGGTTCCGCTCGGCCGCGCGGGCGAGGTCGGCGAAGCGCTCGATGGTGACGACCTCGCGGCAGAGCCGCGAGAGGATGGCCGCCTGGAAGCCGAGACCGGTGCCGATCTCGAGCACGCGGTCGTCGGGCGCGAGCCCGAGCGCGGCGACCATCTGCGCGACCAGCGACGGCTGCGTCGTGACCTGCCCGTGGCCGATGGGGAGCGGCCGGTCGCGGTAGGCCTGATCGGCGAAGCCGGGCGGCACGAACTCGTCGCGGCGGACGGCGCGAAAGGCGTCGAGCACGCGCGGGTCGGTCACACCCTCGGCCTCGATGGCCCGGATCAGCGCCTCGATCCCCGGCGGCTCGGTCATCCTTTGGCTCGCGACATCGCGCGGCCTCCTCTCAGTAGACGGCGATCTCCCCCCGCGCGAACGCCTCGGCGAGGGCGCCGAGCCCGTCGAGTTCGGTCCCCAGGATCGCCTCCACGGCGGCACGGAGAGATGGATCGATCCGGCCGTCGGCCGTCTCGAGCCTCACGTCGGCGAGCCACGGGTCGGCGATCGGCCGGCCGATGCGGCTCACCAGGGCGCACTCGGCCGAGAGGACGCCGGGGACGCCCTCCACGATGGCGCGCGCGATCCGGCCGGCGGCCACCTGGTAGAGCTTCCCGACGTGCGTCACCGGGTTCTTGCCGGCGGCCCCCTCGAGCGACATGGGACGGCAGGGCGTGATGAGGCCGTTCGCGCGGTTGCCGCGGCCGGCCTGCCCGTCGTCGCCCGCCTCCGCCGACGTGCCGGTGACGGTGAGGTAGACGTGGCCCCCGTCCGGGTCGTCGGCCAGGTTGATGTCCACCTCGACCTCGCAACCGGCGGCGGCCTCGGCGGCCTCGCGGGCGATGGTGCGGGCGCGCTCCCGCTTGTCGAGGTAGTCGCCCATCCCGCTCACGTGGCGCCCCACGAACGCGCAGGCCACGGTGAGGTGCAGCCGGTTGCCGCGGTGCGTCCCCATGACCTTCACGTCCTCGCCGATCTCGGGGCAGGCGGCCTTGACCTCCGGAGCGTTCAGGCGCGCCTCGACGGCGGCGACGGCGCGCTCGAGGCGGCTTGGCGGCGCGAAGCCCACACCGACGGAGGTGTCGTTCGCGGTCGGAACGCCGACGCGCCCTCCCCGGCGGTACGCGGCGACGAGTTCCGCCGACCCCGGACGGGTAAGGCAGTGGATGCGCACGTGCCGATCGGGATCGAGGGCGTGGAGGTGTTCCCGGAGCCAGGCCCGTGATCCCTCGACGGCCAGCTCGGCCACCGGCACGGTGACCCCCTCGAACTCGGTCGTTGCGCGGCCGGCGAGGTAGATCTCGATCGGCGCGAGGACCTCGCCGCCGCCGAACGCGGGACGGGCGGAGCCGGCCCAGAGGAGCGCCTTGTCGACGTTGTGGTGGAGAACCTCGCCGAAGCAGTCGAGGTAGAAGCGGGACAGCGATGCCGAGAGGTGCTCGGCCAGGGCGTCGCAGATCGTGTCGGGATGGCCGCGACCCTTGCGCTCGACGACCTCGGTCTCGAGCGCTTCGACGGACGGCGTCCGTGCGACACCGACGATCAGCTCCATGACCAGCTCCACGATTCGCCCGGAGGGCGTACCGGGCGCTCGGCGCTCGGGTCGGCGTGGCCGGCGGCGAGCGCCGGTCACGCGGGCGACGTCCCGATCGTAGCAGGGCGGGCGGAAGACGGACCCGCCGCGCCGCGGGCGATCGCCCCTCACGCCACCAGCGCCGCGATCAGGAGGCTCGCCGCCACGTAGACGACGCCGGAGATCAGGTCGGCCTTGCCGACGGTCTGCGAGCAGTGGAGCCGAAGGGTTTCCTGC
>DATCKS010000317.1:0-4964 GCA_036562265.1 Thermodesulfobacteriota bacterium
CCGTCACCGTGCCGCGAACGGCCGCGGCCCGCACGTCCTCGACCGCGCGCAGGACCGGGCGGAGGAGGTACTTGCCGCTCCCCGTCCCGACGAGGTGGATCGACTTGCCGAGGTCGAAGTCGGCCAGGACGCCGAGCGAGCCGCCGGCGGGGACGACGAACGGCCCCGGGATCTTGGCGCCCGACTGCGCGCCGCTCGGGACCTCGAGCGCCTCGCGCCGGCCGCCGGCGAACTCGACGTAGTTCGGCATCGGGTCCTGTCCGCTCGGGCCGACGATGTGGAGCCGCACCTGCTCGTAGACGCCGGCCGGCACGCTGGTCGGCGGCACGAGGTCGAAGAACTCGCAGTTGCGGAACTCGAGGAGGTCGACCGACCGTCGGCCCTCCCACACGGTCACCCGGCCCGGCGCGCCGACGAGTTCGATCCGGTCGAACGTGACGACGACGCGCTCGGCGCCCTCGATCGGCGCGTCCCCCATCCGCAGCTCGAAGGTCCCGGTCCCTTCCTCCCCTGCGGTGCCGCAGCCCGCGAGCGTGGCGGCAAGCGCCAGCGCCGCGAGCCGCCCCATCATCCGACCCGTCATCCGTTCCCCCCACATAGGCAAGCAAGCCCAGTCTCCAGGCTAGACCAGACGCTCGCCGGTTCGGAGTGATTGGGGTCACCTGGCCACGGGACCGACCGCTCGCCGGCGATCGGACGGGATGGCGGGCGCTCTCGGGGGACGACTCAGTAGAGCGGGGACAGCGTGAACGAGACCCCCTCGGCCGTGCGGCCGGCGCCGACCGTCACGGGCGCGGCGACCTCGACCGGCGCGTAGCGGCCGTCCCACCGGTCGAGGAGCGCGCCGTCGAGCGCGGCCACCGTCTCGACCCCCGCCACGGCCGTCACCCGGTAGGTGCCCGGCTCGAGCGGCCCGAGGCAGTACTCCCCCTCGGCCGGATCGCCGGCCGGTCGCGGGATGGCCGACGCGACCACCTTCGCCGCGTCCACGAAGTCGGTCGTGGGGTCGACGAGCGACCCGGTGCCGCGCCACGCGTAGACCACCGGCGCCTCCGCGGCGGAGAAGGCCGAGCCGTCGGCCTTGCGGACCGTCCCGCGGATGGCGGCGGCCCGCGCGTCCTCGACCGTCCTGAGGACGGGCCTGAGGAGGTACCGGACGCCCTCGCCGGACGCCACGGCGCGAAGCGAGCGGCGCAGGTCGAGATCGGCGAGCACCCCGAGCGAGCCGCCGTCGGGGACGACGAACGGGCCCGGGATCGTGGCCTCGGCCGGCTCGCCCCCCGGCATGCCGAGGAGCCGGATGTCGGCGCCGAGGTCGACGAAGTTCGGGTAGGGACGCTCGTCGGTCGGTCGGAACCGCGGATCGTCCCGCGCGACGATGCCGAGCCGGATCTCCCGGTAGGTGCCGGCCGGCACGGTGGTCGGCGGGACGAGGTCGAAGAGGACGCAGTGGCCGAACCGCTCGAGGTCGACGGTCTCGAGCCCCTGCCAGACCGTGAGTCGGCCCCCTTCGCCGACCAGGTCCACGCGGTCGAACGTCACCACCGCGCGCGACGCGCCGTCGACCGGCGTGTCGCCGATCTGGAGGCTGAACGTGCCGGTGCCGTCCCCGCCGGCGCCGCCGCATCCGGCGACCAGGGCAGCCAGTACGACTCCGGCAGCGATCCGACATCCGCGCAGCTTCACTGGGCCCCTCCCGATCGCTCGCCCGAGCATGGACCCGGCGATGCGCCGCAGGACGTGGGGCGGGTCCCCTGACCGGCGTCCGGCAGTGCGCGCCCGATCGCGATAGGATAGCGCCACCCAGGCTCGCGACAGGCCGGCGCGCTTCTTGCTCGCCTGTTCACCCGGTCCTCGAGGCTGCGCCCCTGCAGCGTCTCCCCGGATTACCTGGTCTCCCCTGAAGGAGGACTCACATGCGACGGTTCTTCCCGGTTTCCGGGCGCGTGGCGGCACTGATGGCATCGGCCCTGCTCGGCGGCGGGCTCGCCGCCGGGTGCAGCCAGAGCGAGACGCCGGCGCCGGGCGGTCAGGCCGCCTCGAGCCCGCAGGCGGCGACGTCCCCGGCAGGCCCCACGGCCGCCGCCTCCCCGGCGGCGCCCGCCGCCGAGGCCAGTCCCGCAGCAGGCGGCGACACGCAGACCGCCGCGGCCCCGGCAGGCGGCGCTGGCGGCGACGTCCAGCGCGGCCAGCAACTCTTCGCCCAGAACTGCGCCACCTGTCACGGCACCACCGGCAAGGGCGACGGCCCGGCGGCCGCGGCCCTCAATCCGAAGCCGCAGGACCTGACCGACGACGAGTGGAAGCACGGCGGCTCGCCCGATCAGATCTTCCAGACGATCACCAACGGGGTGCCCGGAACGGCGATGGTCTCCTGGGCCTCGCTCCCGGAGGCCGACCGGCGCGCCCTCGTCGAGTACATCCTCTCCCTCAAAGGGAAGTAGCGCTCGCCCGGCGGGCCGGCGCGTGCCGGCCCGCCTCCCCGAGACACGCCCACTCGCTGCCACGCCGTACCCTTGCCCGCCCCGGGCCGGGGCCGCCGCGTCCGCGCCGCACGGCTCGGCCTGCCGGCTCGGCAGGCGGGCGGCTCGAGCGGTCGCGGGGCGTTCCGGCGGGGCCGGCCGCCGAGAAGCCCTGTAAAACCAAGCATGTACCAGGTATCACTTGACCGCGTTAGTGTTTCAGATCAAAACTACCCTCGTTTCCAGCAAGCTGACTGTCACCCTCTCTCAACGAAGGTGGTCCACAGCGTGGCACACGGCACATACGCGCGGGCCGGATGGGTCCGCCTCCTGTCCGGTGTCGTCCTCCCGGCTCTGACGATCCTCTTGTCCGGTTGCGCGGGCGAGTATGTCCAGAACGCGATGGATCCGCACTCGGACTTCGCGCACACCATCAACGACCTCTTCTGGACGATCATCTGGTGGTCCATCGCGATCTTCGTCCTGGTCGAGGTCCTGCTGATCTACGCGATCATCCGGTTCCGCCGCCGGCCCGGCCAGCCGCTTCCGGCGCAGGTGCACGGCAACACCCGGATCGAGATCGCGTGGACGCTCGCCCCGGCGCTCATCCTGGCGACGGTGGCGGTGCCGACCGTGCAGACGATCTTCGACACCCAGGCGCCGCCCTCCGAGGAAAACCTGCAGGTCCGTGCGATCGGGCACCAGTGGTGGTGGGAGTTCCGCTACCCGCAGCTCGACATCGTGACGGCGAACGACCTCTGGCTCCCCAGGGGGCGCAAGGTCGACATCGCCCTCGAGTCGGCGGACGTGATCCACAGCTTCTGGGCGCCGAAGCTCGGCGGCAAGCGTGATCTCATTCCCGGCCACGTGAACCGCATCAGCCTGACCCCGCAGGTCGCCGACCTCTTCTGGGGCCAGTGCGCGGAGTTCTGCGGCGCCTCGCACGCGAACATGGGCTTCCGCGTGGTGGTCGCCGAGCCGGAGGACTTCGACCGCTGGGTCAAGGACTTCCAGGCGCCGAGGCCGCCGGACACGACCGATCCGCTCGTGGCCAAGGGGGCTCAGGCGTTCGTCACGAGCGCCTGCATCGGGTGCCACCGGATCGCGGGCACGCCCGCGGCCGGCACCATCGGACCCGACCTCACGTACTTCGCTCGCCGCCACACCATCGCGGCCGGCATGATGCCGAACACCCCGGAGAACCTCGCGCGGTGGCTCAAGAACCCGCCGGCGGTGAAGCCCGGGTCGCTCATGCCCAACCTCAACCTGAACGACGAGACCGTACAGGCCCTGGTCGCCTACCTCGGGAGCCTCAAATGACGACGAGAGCCATGGGCGCGACGGCCGCCGCCGCCCCGGCGGTGAGCCCGTACGCCGGCGGCGTGTGGAGCTGGATCACCACCGTCGATCACAAGCGGATCGCCATCCTCTACGGTGTGAGCGCCTTCGTCTTCTTCCTGCTCGGAGGCATCGAGGCGCTGATCATCCGCGCGCAGCTTGCCGTGCCGAACAACGACCTCGTGACGGCGCAGACGTACAACGAGCTGTTCACGATGCACGGCACGACGATGATCTTCCTGGCGATCATGCCGCTCAACGCCATGTTCTTCAATTTCCTCGTGCCGCTCATGATCGGCGCGCGGGACGTGGCGTTCCCGAGGCTGAACGCCTTCAGCTACTGGGTCTTCCTCGCCGGGGCGCTCGTGCTCAACTGGAGCTGGATCGCGGGGGCGGCCCCCGACGTCGGCTGGTTCGGCTACGCGAACCTCACCTCGCCGCAGTACTCGCCCGGCAAGTCGGTCGACTACTGGCTCGTGGGGCTCCAGATCCTCGGCGTCTCGTCGCTCGCCTCGGCCTTCAACTTCATCGTGACGATCGTGAACCTCCGCGCGCCGGGCATGCGGCTCATGCGGATGCCGCCGTTCGTCTGGATGACGCTCATCACGAACGTCCTGGTCGCGCTCGCGTTCCCGGTCATCACGGTCGCGCTGATCCTCCTCACGTTCGACCGCTACTTCGGGACGCACTTCTACATCCCGCAGGGCGGCGGCGATCCGGTGCTCTGGCAGCACCTCTTCTGGGTGTTCGGGCACCCGGAGGTCTACATCCTGATCCTGCCGGCCTTCGGCATCATCTCCGAGGTGCTGCCGACGTTCGCGCGCAAGCCGCTCTTCGGCTATCCCTTCGTCATCCTCTCCGGCATCGGGATCGCCGTGCTCGGCTTCGGCGTCTGGGCGCACCACATGTTCGCGGTCGGCATGGGGCCGCTCGCCGACGCGATCTTCGGCGTCACGACGATGGCGATCGCCATCCCGACCGGCGTCAAGATCTTCAACTGGCTCGCGACGCTCTGGGGCGGCTCCATCGCGATGCGGACGCCGCTGCTCTACGGCGTGGCCTTCATCGCGATGTTCACGATCGGCGGGCTCTCGGGCGTGCACCACGCCTCGCCGCCGGCCGACCTGCAGCAGACCGACACGTACTACATCGTCGCCCACTTCC
>DATCKS010000323.1:0-11845 GCA_036562265.1 Thermodesulfobacteriota bacterium
GTCGACCTGTTCTCCGCGATCCAGCATGAGCTGGAAGGCGCCGATGGCCGCGCTCAGCATGAGGAAGCCGAACAGGTCGAAGGGACGCTCGGCATCGGGCGGGGTCTCCGGCACGAAGGCGAGGATGCCGAGGAAGGCCAGGATCCCGAAGGGGAGGTTGATGTAGAAGATCCAGCGCCAGCTGTAGTACTCCGTCAGGTACCCGCCGAGCATCGGACCGAGGATCGGCCCGACCATGACCCCGATGCCCCAGAGCGCCATGGCCGAGGCGTGCCGCTCCCGGGGATAGGTGTCGAACAGCACCGCCTGCGAGAGCGGGACGAGCGACGCGCCGAAGAGGCCCTGCAGGACCCGGAAGACGACCATCTGGCCGAGCGACCCGGCGAGGCCGCAGAGCATCGAGGCCGCCGTGAAGCCCGCGACCGCGGTGAGGAAGAGCCGCTTGCGCCCGAAGCGCGCGGCGAGGAAGCCGGTGGGCGGGGTCATGATCGCCGCGGCCACGATGTAGGACGTGAGCACCCAGGAGGTCTGGTCCTGCGTGGCCGACAGGCCGCCCTGCATGTGCGGCAGGGCGACGTTCGCGATCGTGGTGTCGAGCGCCTGCATGATGGTCGGCAGCATGATCGAGACGGTGATCGCGCCGACGTGCGGCGCACCGCCCTCCACGGGCCGCGCCGCGCTCACCTCGGCGCACCGACCCACGGCAGCGCCGCCACGAACCGGTCGATGGGGGTGTGACGGCCGGTGTCGACCGTGACCGTCGCGCTCATGCCCGCCCGGAGGGGCGGCTCGCCGCCGTGCGGGTGGATGGCGAGCCGCACCGGGATCCGCTGGACCACCTTCACCCAGTTGCCGGTGGCGTTCTGCGGCGGCAGCACCGAGAACTCGGCGCCGGTTGCGGGGCTCACGCTCTCGACCTCCGCGTCGAACGTGCGGTCGGGGTAGGTGTCCACCTCCACGGTGGCCGGGGCCCCCGGACGGATGCGGGCCAGGTCGGTCTCCTTGAAGTTGGCCTCCACCCAGACGTGGTCGATGTCCACGAGCGTGAGGAGCGGATCGCCCGCCTCCACGTAGTCGCCCGGTCGCAACCGGGCGACCTGGCTCGCGACGCCGCTGCCCGGGGCCGTGATCGTGGTGCGCCTGAGCGCGAGCGCCGCCTGGTCGCGGGCGCCCCTGGCCTCGAGGTAGCGCGGGTGCGCCTCGGCGGCGATGTCGGGGTTGCCGCCGAGGGTGGCCAGGATTCCCTCGAGTTCCTCCCTCAGGGCCTCGACCTGCCGCCGCGCCACGTCGGCGTTGCGGCGGGCCTCGTCGAGCCGGTCGCGGGCCGCGATCCGCTCGGCCACGAGTCGCTCCTGGCGCAGGAGCTGCTGCTCGGAGTAGGCGAGGTTCGCCTCGGCCAGCTCGAGTTCGTGTCGCTTCTGGCGGGCGCTGGCCCGCAGCGCCGCGATCTCGTTGCGGACGCCCGCGAGGTGCGCCTCGGCCTGGGCGAGCGCGATGCGGAAGGGCTCCGGGTCGATCCGGACGAGGAGGGTGCCGGCCGTGACCGGTTGGTTCTCGGCGACGGCGACCTCGACCACGCGGCCGCTCACCTCCGCGCTGACGACGACGGAGGGGGCCTTGACGTAGGCGTTGTCCGTCGAGACGTACCGGCCGCTCGTGAGGTACACGACGGCCGCCGCCACCGCGAGCGCCAGCGGACCGAGCGTGAGGAGGACGGCCCTGAGGGACGGACGCCGGGGCGTTCGCCGCCGGACCGGCGGCGTTCGGGGGTGCGAGGGGGCTGACTCGTCGGTCATCGGGGGCCTCCGCAGGATATACTTAATTGACTAACATATCAAGGCACTGTAGCATCGGGCAATGACCACGCGCGGCGGGCGGCCGACGTCCCGGTCGGGGGCAGGGCGAAGAGGGGAAAGCGATCTCCGGTCGGACGCGGGCCGGCTACTCGAGCTCTTGCGGACGCTCCTCGGCGCCGCGTTCCGCCACCTGTTCTGGTCGTCGAGGGTGGCCGAGATCGAGCTCACCTTCGCGCAGGCGCAGATGCTCAACTACGTGGCCCGGCATCCGGGCTGTGCGATGGGCGACGTCGCGAGGCACTTCGGGGTCACCTTGCCGAACGTCACGCAGCTCGTCGATCGCCTGCAGCACAAGGGCTTCCTGAGCCGTGGCAGCGATCCGGCCGACCGGCGTGTCTGCACGCTGACGCTCACGGCGGAGGGACGAGGCCTGGTCGCCGAGCTCGAACGGCTGCGGGCCGGACGCCTCGAGTCGGTGCTCGCCCGGATGACCGTTCGCGACCGGGCGCGGGTGCTGAAGGGCCTCGAGGCGCTCGTCGAGGCGGCGCTCCGGGCGGGTGCCGAGTCCGACGACCCCGGGACCGGCCAGTCGCCGCGCTACCGTTCCTCCCCCCGGTAGCGTTCCCTGCGCCACCGGTACGGCAGGTCGACGATCACGCCGGGCGTCGACGCCGACACGAGGAGGTCGAGGGCGTCCTCGAGCACCTGGCGCTGCTGGGCCGGGCGGCCGGGCTCGCCGAGCGGGTGTCCCATCGGCCACCGCAGATACACCGCGCGCGGCGGCCTCACCCGCTCGGTGACCTCCCGCACGAGCGAGATGCAGACGGTCGGGATGCCGGCCGCCTCGATGACCCTCGCGATCAGTCCCACGGACCGATTGCAGGAGGGTCAGGCCGGCGTGAGGACCACCGCGCCGACGCGGGCGGCGACGAGTTCCCGCGCCACGACCGGCGCCGTCTCGCCGACGAGCGGCGCGACATCCCGGATCCAGCCGAAGCCGTAGTGCACCGGCGCCACGCCGCCGATCCGTCCGGCCGCCGCCAGTTCCTCGAGCCGGTCGAGCGGGAGGACGACGTTCACGTCGCGCCGGACGTCGCGGCTGTCGTAGTGGCCGTGGCTCACGACGAGCCGCCGCCGGTCGACGTCGCGCGGGATCCGCCGGAAGGTCGGATCGCCCTCGCGCGCGTCGAGGTCGAAGGGGGGATCGGTGTCGAGGTGGACGCCCGCGGTCGTCACGAGCGCCACCGTCGTCGCGGCGAGCGACCGGGGCGGGGGCGCCCAGGGTACGTCCGTCGACCAGGTCACCCGCCTCCGCGCCCAGAGACGCTGGAGAGCGGGGGAGGCGGCGAACGCCATGGCCCCCAGGCGATCGGCGAGACGTGCGAGCCGGCTCACGTTCGGCCCCCCTTCGAGTAAGATGTACCCGTGGACGCCGCCGTCGAGTTCGACCTCGAGATCCGGCCGGCCGGGTCGGGCCCCGTGCGCGCCATCACCGCCTCGGGGCTGTCGCTTGCGGACCTCCCGGCGCTGCGCCTCGCGCCCTTCGCGCGCGACTGGCTCATCGTCACTCACCTCGAGTCACCCGAACTCTACGACCGCACCCTCGCGGACCTCTGCCGGGTGACCGGCGTGGGGGGCGGACCGATAGACGGGACGCCCTACTACGCGTGCGAGCCGGGCGGAGCGCTGAGACTCTTCGCCACCCGGGCCGTCCAGGACGCCGACCACGCCATGCTCCTCTTCGCGCCGCAGCGTCCCACGGGGGCCGCCATGGCGAGGCTCGGCCTCGAGTCGACCGAGCGCTGGACCCCGCGGCGCCTCGGCGACGGGCTGTACGTGGAGTGCCGGGATCGCCGCGTCACCCTCTTCACCGAGTCCACGGACCTCTGCGCGCACGTCGTGAACGGCGTCCTGCGCCTCGCCACCGGCCTCGACGACGACCACGTCCGGGCGCTCGCCATCGGCCTCGATCGCCACGCCGGGCGGTACGTCGTCGAGGAGACCCGCGAGGGACTCCGCCTCACGCGCCTCCCGTCGGGCGACGACGGGCCGAGGCTGCCCGAGGTCTTCCTGCGCACCCGGGCGGGGTGGGTGGTCGAGCCGACCCCCGAGCCTCCGGTCGGGACGCCGGTCGCGGCGCCGGCCGACCGGGGCGTCCGTGCCCGCATGCGGCGGATGCTCGACGCGCTCGCCCGGGCCGCCCTCTTGCCCCCCTCCGCGAGGCAGCGCGTGAGGCGCCTCTTCAAGTAGCGGACGGCAGCGAGGTGTGCGATCACCTCGCGGAGGCCGCCCGCCCCTTCGGGAACGCCCGCGTCCGCGCCGCCAGGTCGACCGCAGTCTATCTCGCACCACGCCGCCCGGCGGCGAGAGCCGCCGTTCGCGCCGGCTCGCTCGTCGGCCGGGGCCGGTCGGGCGGTGCGGCCCGGCCGGGGAGGGGGCGACTGGACCGTGGCCTCGAGATCGGTCAAGCTCCGGTGGACGACCCGCACGGTCGTCGAGCGCGAGGCCGGTCACGCCGGCGCGAGGGATGCGGTACGCTCCCCCTCGCGCCCGTAGTCCCGAGGGAGGAACTATGCCGTCGACGCAACCTCTGAGAGTGGCGATCCTGGACGATCTCGACAGGCTGGCGGCCCGGTCACCGGCGATCGCGCGCCTTCGGCAGGCGCCGGGAATCGAGGTGGAGGTGATCGAGGAGCACCTCGAACCCCCCGAGCTGGCCGCACGGCTCGCCGGCGTGCCGGTGGTGATCCCCATTCGCGAGCGGACGCGGTTCGACGACGCGCTGCTCGCCCGCCTGCCGGACCTCGAGATGATCTCGCAGACCGGCACCGGCGTGAACCACATCGACCTCGACGCCTGCCGCCGCCGCGGGGTTCGCGTGGCGACCACGACGCACGAACAGGGGTCGCTCCAGTCGGTGCTCGAGCTGGTCTTCGGGTTGCTCTTCGCCGTGTCCCGCCGCATCGCTCGCCTCGACGCCGAGATGCGGCAGGGCCGGTGGCCCCGGTTCATCGGGCGCGAGATGGCCGGCTCGACGCTCGGCATCCTCGGCCTCGGCGCCATCGGCCAGGCGGTTGCCCGGGTCGGCCGGGCGTTCGACCTCGAGCCGATCGCCTGGGGCCCCACGCTCACCCCGGAGCGTGCCGCGGCGGCCGGGGTCGAGTACGTGGAGAAGGACGACCTCTTCCGCCGCAGCGACATCCTGTCGATCCACCTCAGGCTGTCGAACCTCTCGCGCGGCATGGTCGGCGCGCGGGAGATCGGGCTCATGAAGCCGACCGCCATCCTCATCAACACGGCAAGGGGGCCCATCGTCGACGAGGCGGCGCTCGTCGACGCGCTGCGCGAGGGGAGGCTCGCCGGCGCCGGTCTGGACGTCTTCTCGACCGAGCCGCTTCCCCCCGGAAGCCCGCTCACCACCCTCGAGAACGTGGTGCTCACGCCGCACATCGGGTGGCCGACCCACGAGACGTACGAGCGCTTCTTCGCGGGGGCGGCGGAGAACGTCCTCGCCTGGCGAGAGGGCCGGCCCGTCCATTGGCTCGTGGAGGGGGCGGTATAATTCCGCATCGTTTCTCGTCCGGAGGAAGTCCCATGTCATCCGCTCCTCGCGCCCGGATTCGCATCGCGGCGCTCATGCTTGCCGCGATGCTCTCGGCCCCGCTCGAGGCGTGGGCCGCCGAGGGGACGCAGGCCCCTGCGGACCCGTCGGGCGCGAGGGCGCCCGCGCAGGCTGCCGGCCGCGGCTCGGTCCCGCCGGGCGGCGCCGTGCAGACCGTGCCGTCGTTCGTCTCGCTCGCCAAGGCGATCGAGAACTCGGTCGTGAACGTCCAGGTGCGGAGCAAGTCTCCCGAGGCGCGCCTGCGCCGGCAGGCGCCCCCCTTCCCGTTCGGTCCGGGTCCGGGCCCGTTCGGCGGCCCGAGGACGCCGCGGTCGCCGATCCCCCGCCAGGGGCTCGGCTCCGGCTTCATCGTGAGCGAGGACGGCTACATCCTCACGAACAACCACGTCGTCGAGGACGCCGAGGAGGTGAAGGTCCGCCTCCGCGACGAGCGCGAGTTCACCGCGAGGATCGTCGGGCGCGACCCGAAGACCGACCTGGCGCTCATCAAGATCGACGTGCCGGACACGAAGCTGCCGGCGGTCACCTTCGGCGACTCGGACCAGCTCGAGGTGGGGGAGTGGGTGCTCGCCGTCGGCAACCCGTTCGGGCTCGACCACTCGGTGACGGCCGGCATCATCAGCGCCAAGGGCCGCGTGATCGGCGCCGGGCCGTACGACGAGTTCCTGCAGACCGACGCGTCGATCAACCCGGGCAACTCGGGCGGGCCGCTCGTCAACATGCGCGGCGAGGTCGTCGGGATCAGCACGGCGATCGTCGCGCAGGGGCAGGGGGTCGGCTTCGCCATCCCCATCAACGTCGCCAAGAGCCTCCTGCCGCAGCTCAGGGACAAGGGCTCGGTGTCGCGCGGCTGGCTCGGCATCGTGATCCAGCGCCTCACGCCGGAGCTGGCCCGGGGCTTCAACGTCCCCGAGGACCGGGGGGCTCTCGTCTCCGACGTCATGAAGGGGAGCCCCGCCGAGAAGGGCGGCCTCAAGCGGGGTGACGTGGTGGTGGCGTTCAACGGCGAGCCGATCAAGGAGGTTACCGACCTCACCCGCCGCGTCGCCGCCGCACCGATCGGCTCCGAGGCGAAGGTCACCGTGATCCGCGACGGGCAGCGCATCGAGCTGCCGATCACGCTCGGCGAAATGCCGAGCGAGACGCGGCAGGCAAGCGTCGAGGAGGAACCTTCGTCGCGGCTGCTCGGTATGGCGCTCCAGGAACTCACCCCCGAGCTCGCGCGCCAGCTCGAACTCGACGAGGAGTCGGGCGTCGTCGTCACCGACGTCGACCAGGACAGCCCGGCGGCCCGGGCCGGGATCCAGGAAGGGGACGTCATCCAGGAGGTGAACCGGCGCCGGGTGGCCACGGTCCAGGACGTCGAGGCCGCGATCTCGGCCGCCAAGGAGGCGCAGCCGGTCCTCGTCCTCGTCAAGCGCGACGACGGCGCCTTCTACCTCCCCATCGAGCGCCAGTAGGCGCGTGGCCGGCGCCGTGCGCATCGGGCTCGTCGCCGATACGCACGGCGTCCTCCACCCCGGCGCCGAGGCCGCCCTGGCCGGCGTCGACCGGATCCTCCACGCCGGGGACGTCGGCGGCGCCGCGGTGCTCGACCGGCTCGCCCGCGTGGCCCCCGTCTGGGCGGTCCGCGGCAACGTCGACCCGCCCGGCAGCCTGCCGGACGAGCGGGTCGTCGAGGTCGCGGGCCGGCGCATCCTCCTGCTCCACGCCTTCCCCGGTCCCCGCGGCTACGAGACCGACCCGGCGCGCCTCGCGCCCGCCGTCCGCGCCCGCCTCGAGGCCGACCGGATCGACGTCGTGGTCTTCGGGCACAGCCACCGCGCCCTGGTCCGCCGCGACGGCGCGGTCCTCTTCGTGAACCCGGGGGGCGGCGGCCGCAAGCGCTTCACGCTGCCCCGGTCCGTGGCGACGCTCGACCTCTCGGGGCCTGTGCCGGACGCGGCGATCGTCTACCTGGATCGTTGACCGGGTCCCCGTTCGGCTCGCGTCGCGGAGCGACTCCGGCGCCGCCACGACGGGCCACGCGGCTCGGGCCCGGCAACCCGGGCCCGAACGGGCCTTTTGACAGTGATTCCGGCAACACGCTAGGATGCCGCGCACGCGGCGGACGAGTCGCGCGAGCGTCTGTAAGGAGGATCGAGCCCAGTGACCGGGAAGGAGATCGAGAAGCTCCCCACGCCGAAGCTCAGGGAGGAGGCGCTCAAGATCGAGGGCCTCACCGGCGTGCACGGCATGAACAAGGAAGAGCTGATCAAGGTCCTCAAGCAGCACTACGGGATCAAGGAGGAGGGGAAGAAGAAGTCGGCCTCGACCCGTGAGCTCAAGGCGAAGGTCCGCGAACTCAAGGCGAAGCGCGAGGAGGCCCGTCAGGCGGGCGACCGCAAGCGGGTCGATATCCTCCGCCGCCGGGTGAAGCGCCTCAAGCGGCTCATGCGCCGCAGCGCCTGACCCGACGCCGGTGCAGATCCGCGTCGCCGGAATCCAGTTCGCCGTCGGACCCGACCCGCGCCAGAACCTCGACAAGGCGGTCCGGCTCCTCGCGCTGGCGGTGGAGAAGGGGGCGCGCCTGGTCGCGTTCCCCGAGCTGTCCATCTACCCCTGGTTCCCGCGCACCGTGGGGCCGGAGCCCTTCCTGCTCGCCGAGCCGGTTCACGGGCCGGCGGTCACGGCCATGCAGGAGGCGGCCCGGCGGGCCGAGGCGGTGGTGGTCTTCCCGTTCTTCGAGACGGCCGTCGAGGGGCAGGAGGTCGGCTACTACAACGCCGCCGCGGTGATCGACGCCGACGGCCGCCTGGTCGGCGTCTACCGCAAGAACCACATCCCGCACATCCCGCCGCTCTACGAGGAGCGCCACTACTTCCGCCCGTCGGACGCCGGCTTCCCGGTCTTCGACACGGCCGTCGGCAAGCTCGGCGTGCAGATCTGCTGGGACAACTTCTATCCCGAAGGGGCGCGCATCCTCGGCCTCAAGGGGGCGCAGATCGTCGTCGCCCCCACGGCGGGCGCGACCTTCGCGGCCCACGCCAAGTGGGAGACCGCCATCGCGGCCAACGCCATCGCGAACGGCTACTACGTCCTGCGCGTCAACCGCGTCGGCGAGGACGGTCCGATGCGGTTCTACGGCCGCACGTTCTGCGTGAACCCGCACGGCGAGTTCGCGGCCGAGCCGGCCGGGGACAAGGACGGCGTGGTCCTCGTGAACCTCGACCTTCGGGCCGTCGACGCCGCGCGGGAGCAGTGGGCCTTCTTCCGCGACCGCCGCGCGGGGGAGGTCTACGGAGAACTCGTACGCTGATCCTCGCCCGCTGGGTCGTGCCGGTCTCGGACGCGCCGATCGAGGCCGGCGCCGTCAGGGTCGTGGGGGAGCGGATCGCCGCCGTCGGTCCGCGGCGCCGGGCGCCGGGCGACGGCGGGCTCTGGGCCGAGCCGGGCGAGCCGATCGTCGACCTCGGCGACGCCGCGCTCCTGCCGGGCCTCGTCGACGCCCACGCGCACCTCGAGTGGGCGGCGCTCCGCACGCTCCTCGACGGCCAGCCGCTCGAGGCCTGGCCGCGCGTCTTCCCCCGCATCCGCGCCGCCTGGACTTCCCCCGAGGACTACATGGTCTCCGCCCGCCTCGGCGCCCTCGAGGCGATCGAGGCCGGCATCACGACGGTGGCCGACTCCGGGCCGACCGGCGCGGGGCTCGAGGCGATGCGCGAGGTCGGCCTCGGCGGCCGGGTCTACGCGGAGGTGATCGGACCCGACCCGGAGGCCTGGGAGACGCTGGCCGACGCCGTCGAGCGACAGGTCGAACGGCTCGAGGCGGCTGCCGGGACGACGGGCGGTCGCCTCGGCGTCGGCCTGGCGCCGCACGCCCTGCACACCGTCTCGACCCCGCTGCTCAGGTGGTGTCGCCGCTTCGCCGACGCGAGGGGGCTTGCGCTCTCGGTTCACCTCGCCGAGTCGGCGGCCGAGGTCCGCTTCCTCGAGGCGGGCGACGGGCCGTGGGCCGATCTCTACGCGCGCGCCGGTGTGAGGGCGGTCTCGCCGCGCCGCTCCCCGGCGGCCGCCGCCGCGGAGGTTGGGCTCCTCGCACGCGGTACAATCCTTGCGCACTGCGTCCGGCTGGACGCCGCCGACATCGCGCGCGTCGGCGCGTCGGGCGCGGCCGTCGCCTGCTGCCCGCAGTCGAACGCGGCGCTCGGCGTGGGCGACGCGCCGGCGGCCGAGCTGCTCGCCGCGGGCGTCACCGTGGGGCTCGGCACGGACAGCGGCGCCTCGGTCGGCGCGAAGGACCTCTTTGCCGAGGCGCGCGCGCTGCGGGGCCTGCTCGGGCGCGCGGCCCGCGGCCCGGTCGTCGGCGCCCGGCCGCTCCTCGAGGCGATGACGCGCCAGGCGGCCCGGGCGCTCGGCCTCGAGTCGGAGATCGGCTCGATCGAGGTCGGCAAGCGGGCCGATCTCGTGGCCGTCGCGCTCGACCGGCCGCACCTGCGCGGGGCCGCCGACGTCGAGGCGGCGCTCGTCGGCTCGGCGGGCCGCGGCGACGTGACCTGGGTGATGACGGCGGGCGAGGTGAGGGTCGAGCGGGGGGTCGCTCGCATCCCCGGCCGCCAGGCCCTGCTCGAGGCGGCCGACCGGCTCGCGGAGCGGACGAGGGCGGCGCTGCCGGACACGCGAAGGAGGCGCTCGTGAACGACGCGGTCATCGATCTGCGCAGCGACACCGTCACCAAGCCGACGCCCGGGATGCGGCGCGCGATGGCCGAGGCGGAGGTCGGCGACGACGTCTTCGGCGACGACCCGACGGTCAACCGCCTCCAGGCGAAGGTCGCCGAGATGCTCGGCAAGGCGGCGGCGATCTTCGTCCCCTCCGGCACGATGGCCAACCAGCTCGCCGTGCGCGCCTGGACCGAGCCAGGCGACGAGGCGATCATGGAGCGCAACTCCCACACCTTCAACTACGAGGGTGGCGGGGCGGCGGCGCTCTCGGGCGTGCAGGTCCTCCCGATCGAGGGCAAGCGCGGCGTCATCACCGCCGAGCAGGTCGAGGAGGCGATCCGCCCCGACGACCACCACTTCCCCCGCACGCGCCTGGTCTGCCTCGAAAACACCCACAATCGCGCCGGCGGCGCCGTCTACCCGCTCGCGGAGATCGAGCGGGTGGCGGCGGTGACGAGCCGGCACGGCCTCAAGCTCCACATGGACGGCGCGCGGCTGTGGAACGCGGTCGTCGCCACCGGCATCTCGCCGGCGCAGTACGCGGCCCCCTTCGATTCGGTCTCGGTCTGCCTCTCCAAGGGGCTCGGCTGCCCGCTCGGCTCCCTCGTCGCCGGCCCGGTCGACTTCATCGAGCGGGTCCACCGCTACCGCAAGCAGTGGGGCGGCGGGATGCGGCAGGTCGGCGTCGTCGCCGCCGCCGGCCTCTACGCCCTCGAGCACCACCTCGACCGGCTCAAGGACGACCACGCCAACGCGAAGCTCCTCGCCCGCGGGCTCAAGGACGTCCCGGGCATCGGCATCCGCCTCGAGGACGTGGAGACCAACATGGTCTTCTTCGAGGTGCCGCGCGCGAAGGCCTCGGCCCAGGCGGTCGTCGCCGCCCTCAGGGAGCAGGGCGTCCTGATGACGGCCACCTCGCCCTCCCGCATCCGCTGCGTCACCCACCTCGGCGTGACGCAGGCCGACATCGAGCGAGCGGTCGGCATCGTCCAGCGGACGCTCAAGGGGCTCCTGAGCTAGGGAGGGGCCTTGGCGCTCGACCTCGACCGTCTGCGGCGCGACGCCGAGGCGTTCCTGCGCGACGCCGCCACCGAGGAGTACGAGAACCTCGCCGGCAAGAAGGCCGACAGCCGCCTCGCCGAGGTCTACGCGCGGTACGCGCGCCTCGCCGAGCCCGACATCGTCGCCGACGTGGCGAGCCGGCGCGACACGGCGGGCGGCCCCCTGGCCGAGTTCCTGGTCGGCCTCTACGCCGGGCGCGCCACCGCCGCGGTGACCGACCGGCTGCTCGCGGCCGAGGCCGCGGCGACGCTCGACCTGCCCGGCGAGCCGCTCACCTACCGCAACGCGGCCGTGGCGATCCGCAACGAGCCCGACCGGTCGAGGCGCGAGGCGATCGCCCGCGCGAAGGCGGCCGTCGACGCCCGCCTGGCGCCGATCCGGGCCGAGCTGTGGGGGCGCACCTACGAGGCGCTGGCCGAGCTGGGGCACGGCGACTACATCGCCATGTGCGCCGGCTTCTCGGGGATCGACTACCCGGCGCTCGCGAGCCGTCTCGAGACGTTCACGCGGGAGACGGACGACGTCTACCGGGACCACCTCGCCTACTACCTCAAGAAGTGGGTCGGGCCGACGCCGGGCGGTCCCGCCTCGCACGACCTCGCGCGGCTCCTGCGCGCGCCGCAGCTCGACCGCCTCTTTCCCGCGGGGAGCCTCGTGACGGT
>DATCKS010000344.1:0-3950 GCA_036562265.1 Thermodesulfobacteriota bacterium
TCGACGTCCAGGGTGAGCCAGGGGACGCCGATGGCCACCCCGGCGGTCAGGACGGGGCTCGCGCCCGACTCGGCCAGGTTCTTGTAGGCGCCGCCGCGCAGCCGGAACCACCGGAGGGGGGCGAACTCGACGCCGCCGCCGAGGATCCGGCTCCGCACCCCCGGGAGCGCCGTGTCGTTCTCCGTCAGGTCGATGTCCGCCGCGAACGCGAGCCAGAAGAACGGCGCCCAGAAGACGCCGGCACGCACCTGAGGGTCGACCTCGAAGTCGGGGCCGATCGGCGCCTCGAACTTCGGGCCGTTGAGGTGCTTGCCGACCACGCCGATGCCGATCGTCCGGTTCGGCCACCAGACCGCTCCCAGGTCGAGGCCGAACGCGGTGCTGTCGCGGTAGGACTCCCGAAGCTCGTCGAGCGCGTCCTCCGCGTCGATGCCGAAGACCTCGATCTCCGACACGTACACCCGACCCCGCATGAGCTTCACCGACGCGCCGAGCCCGAGGCTGCCCAGGCGCCCGAGGCGGATCGGGTGGCCGTACGACAGCGGCACCTCGACGAGGCCGATGCCGCGGTTGCGGAGCATCGAGGCGTTGGCGTCGATCGGGCCTCCGGAGCCGAGCGCCTCGGCCAGGGCGAGGAGCGCGTCGGTCGCCTCGGCCGGCGTGACGCCGGCCTCGTTGGAGCCGTGGAGTTCGGCGTCGAACGCGCTCACCACGTCGGCCGGGTTCGCCACGCCGGCCGCGGCGAGCGCGGCCTCGATCTCGGCACGCTCCGCCGGCGAGAAGAAGGCGTTCGAGGGCGGGACGCCGACGCCGAGCGCGCTCAGGGCGGCGGCGTCGATGGGGACGCCGCCCGCCTCGGGGAGCACGTTGATCGTGTCGATGTCGGGCCGCACCGCCGCCTCGCCCGTCCCGTAGACGCCGAAGCCGAGGCGCCGGATGTGCAGCCCGGCGAGGGCGCCCGCGCGGACCGACAGCGCCCCCTCGCCCCGATCGATCTTCCGGAGCAGCGCGAGCATCTGCACGGCATCGGCCACGATGGCCCGGTCATTGGCCGGCGAGCCGGTGAAGTCGGCGATCGCGTCGACGTCGATGCGCGACAGCCGGTCGAGGTCGTCGACGATGTCGTCGTGCGCGGTGACGCCGGCGCCCACGCCGAGGTGGGTGGCGACCCGGCGGTTGAACGCCAGGGCGGCGGGGTTCCAGTAGGGGGCGAGCCCGTCCGGCGGCCGGGCGACCCCCGCCCCGCCCATGCCGAGCGTGCCGAGCGGCTGGAACTCGATGGCGGCAGCCGGGGCGGTGGCAAGGCCGAAGGCCGCCGCGAGAGCCGCCGCCCCGGCGAGCGGCCAGCGTCCCGAGGTTCGGCGCATAGGTCCCTCCCGCGAAGCGGCGGGACCTTATGCCAGTCGGGCCGGCAATGCAAGGAGAAATCGGTGGCGAGAGCCGGCGGCCGCGTCAGCGCCCGGGCGCGCGCGCCTCCCCGCGAAGCGGCCCCCGCGCCTCGTCCTCCTCGCGAGCCGCCCAGATGAGGAAGACCGTGGTGAGAGCGAAGACCCAGAAGAACCCGCCCGCGACCCACATGATGAGCGCCCCGAGCTGCTGGTCGTAGAGGGCCGTCATCTCCGTGACCCGCGGCGCCTCGGCGTACCAGGGATAGAGCGGCTCGGGGGCGAGGGCGATGATCGCCCCCACGAGGGAGCCGGGCACGATCTGGAAGAAGAGATAGAGCATCGCGAGCGGCGGGGCGAGTCTCGGCCAGCCGGGGACGCCGAGGGGGCCGCAGACGGGCCACCACATGATCACCGCCGTCACCATGTAGGCGAGGTGGAGCGCGATGTGGAAGTCGTGGTTCCGCATCTGGAGCTCGTACACCGGAACCACGTGGGAGACGGCGAAGAGGACGTTGAACAGCAGGAAGGCCGGCACCGCCCGCGTCAGCCGGCGGCCCAGGGGGCCGATCACCCGCATGCGCGCGAGCGGCCGGAACGCCCAGGCCGGCATCCCGGCGAGGAGGAGCGGCGGCATGACCAGCGTCACGAGGAGGTGCTGCACCATGTGGACGCTGAAGAGACAGCAGTCGCCGTACTCGTGGATCGGGCCGCTCAGCGCGGCGAACATGACGGCGACCCCGGCCACGAAGGCCGCCTGCCGCGCGGGGTGAACCGGCGCCGACCCGGCGAATCGCGCGCGTCCCGGTCCGACGAGCCAGAAGTACCCGGCGAGGAGGGCGAGGCACCCGAGGACGACGCTCGGGTGCCCGAGCCAGACGGTGAGCCCGTCGGGGACCGTGTAGGTCCCCGACGACGGGTCGAAGACGAGCGGATGGGAGAGGAGCACCCCCGCTACCAGAGCCCCTTGAAGAGGGCGATGAAGGCCAGGATCGTTGCCGTCGCCACCATGAGACCGAAGAGGAAGAAGCCCGAGAAGATCCGGCTGTCGAACTTGAGGTGCATGTAGTAGGCGACGACGAGGGCGAACTTCACCGCGCCGAGCACGAGGATCGTCGGGGCGAGGATCGGCCGCAGGAAGGTCGCGTAGTAGGTCCAGACCTCGACCGCCGTGACGACGGTGAGGATGACCGCGATCTTCCAGTAGGTCGCGTCCGACGCGTGCGTCTGGTGCGCCGCCTGGGGGCTCGCGTGCGAGGTGGCGTTGCCGTGATCGCTCATGCGCGTGGCTCCTACGGGATCAGGTAGATGATCGCGAAGAGGACGATCCAGACGATGTCGACGAAGTGCCAGTAGAGGCCGCAGATCTCCACGTTGATGGCGTTCGCCTGCGTGAGGCGGCCGGTGAACGACCAGAAGAAGAGGGAGAGCAGCCAGACGACCCCCACCGTCACGTGCGCGCCGTGGAACCCGGTCAGGGTGAAGAAGGTCGCGCCGAAGAGGTTGCCGCCGAGCGAGAGCCCCTTCTGGTAGAACTCCGTGAACTCGTAGACCTGGAAGCCCACGAAGATCGAGCCGAGGATGGCGGTCATGAGGATCCAGAAGCGGAACTTCCGCATGTTGCCGGCGGTGATGCCCGAGAGCGCGAGCACCATGGCGAGGCTGCTCATGAGGAGCACGAACGCGCTCACCGACGTGAGCGGGATGTTCAGGATCCCCTCGCCGAGCGCCGTCGTGTGCGGCGTCGGCCCGACGGTGTCCCGCCCCTTGTAGACGAGGTAGGTCGCGATCAGCGACCCGAAGAACATGCAGTCCGAGCCGAGGAACGCCCACCAGAGCATCTTGCGATGGTCGAGCCCCGTGGCCGTCGCGTGCTCGGCGCCGTGGGCATCGACGTGGGCGGTGGCGGAATGCGTAGCGGACATGGGTCGTCGTCTCCGTTGGATGTCGTTCGGCCTAGCTCGCCGGCTCGAAGGCCCACGCGAAGAAGCCCGCGAGCGTGATCCCCACGCCGATCAGGAAGATCGGCACCGAGTGCGCGACGCCGCCGGCGCCCATGACCAGGAGCCCCAGGGCGGCGAACGCCGGCCAGAACGACGGGTTCGGCAGGTGGATGCCGTGACCGTCGCCGGCCGTGGCCGCGGTCTGGCTCCGCTCCTCCCAGAGCGGGTAGCGGCTGTGCACCGTCGGGACCACGGCGAAGTTGTAGGCCGGAGGCGGCGAGGGGATCGACCACTCGAGGGTCGGCGCATCCCACGGGTTGAGCGGCGCCCGGTCCCCGCTGCGCAGGCTCTTCATGAGGACCCAGATGAAGACCAGGAACGCCAGCAGGAGCACGAAGGCGCCGATGGTCGAGATCATGTTGAGACCGCCGAGTCCGAGCTCCGCGTGATACGTGTAGATGCAGCGGGGCATCCCCAGGAGCCCGATCATGTGCATTGGGAAGAAGGTGAGGTTGAACCCGATCAGGACGAGCCAGAACACCACCTTCCCGAGCTTCTCGTCGAGCATCTTGCCCGTCATCTTCGGGAACCAGTAGTGGAGGCCCCCGAGGAGGGCGAAGAG
>DATCKS010000353.1:0-2654 GCA_036562265.1 Thermodesulfobacteriota bacterium
CCGACGCTGCGCGAGCAGGGGATCGACGTCGCCCTCGTCAACTGGCGCGGCGTCCTGGCGCCGCCGGATCTCGCGCCCCGGCAGCGGCAGGCGTACCTCGACCTCGTCGACCGCATGGCGAAGTCGGACGCCTGGAAGGCCGAACTCGCGAAGAACCGCTGGAGCGATCAGTACCTGCCCGGCGACCGGTTCGCCGAGTACGTCGACGCCGAACAGACGCGCATCGAGGCGATGCTCCGCGGCCTCGGGCTCCTGAAGTAGGCGGCGGCCGCCCGCCTCGCCGTCGGCCGCCTGCGCGAGGCGAGCCGCCGGCCCGGTCGCGTCGGGGCGCCGTCCGACCACGGAGGCCTTCGAGGCGAAGGGACAGGGCCCCGAGGAGGGCGCGACGCGCCGGCGTCACGGACGCCGCGGCGCGCGGCTGGCCAGGCGCCCGCGTCCGTGGTACGACGAGCGGCCGTGACGATCGGGATGCTCTCTGCCCTCGGGGCAGCGCTCGCCTGGGCCGGCGTCGGGCTGGTCGCGCGGGCCATGCCGCCTGCCGCCTCCACGCTGGGCGTCAACGCCGTGCGGCTCGTGGCGGCTGGCGCCCTCCTCCTCGTCGCCGCCCTCGCCTTCCAGGGCCCTGCCGCCTTCGCGCGCCTCACCCGGACCGACCTCGTCCTCGTCGGCCTCTCGCTCCTCTCCGGCAACGCCATCGGGGACAGCGCGTTCTTCGGCGCGACCCGCCGGCTCGGCCTCGCGCGCGCGATGGCGCTCTGCATGAGCTACCCGATCGTCGCGGCCGTCCTGGCCCGACTCGCCCTCGGCGAGCCGCTCACGGCCGGTCTCGCGACGGGCGCGCTGCTCACGGTGACGGGCGTCGCGGTGATCCTGCTCTCGGGGAGTCGGACGGAGGGCGACCCGGCACGCTTCCGCGCCGGGGTTGCGCTGTCGTGCCTCGTGATCGTCTCCTGGGCGCTCTCGTCGGTCGTCCTCAAGCCGGCGCTCGTCCGCGTCGACCCGGTGACGGCGCAGGGGATCCGTTTCCTGGCAGCGGGGACGGTGCTGTTCGGTGTGCTGGCGACCCGGGGACGGGTGCAGAAGACGTTGGGGGAACTCGCCGGTTACCGCGAGCGGGTCGTGCTCGCCGCGCTCCTGTCGGCCCTCACCGGCGCCCTCTTCACCTTCTCGCTGCGCCATGCCGGCGTCGGGCCGGCGACGGTGCTCTTTGCCACCTCCCCGCTCTTCGGCGTTCCGCTCGCCTGGCTCGTCCTCGGCGAGCGGCCGTCGCCTCGCGCCCTCGTGGGGTGCGCTCTCACGGTCGCGGGGGTGGCGATCCTCGGCTCGTAGGCGGGGCTACATCATCCCCAGCTCGAGCCGGGCCGCCTCGGACATCCGTCCCGGGTGCCAGGGCGGCTCGAAGACCACGTTGACCTCGGTCTCGACCACGCCCGGCAGCGACGCGACCTTCTGCCGGACGTCGTTCTCGAGCACCGGGCCCATGCCGCAGCCGGGCGCGGTGAGGGTGAGGTCGATCTCGACGCGGCTGCCCCCCTCGACCGGCTTGATCTCGCACCGGTAGACGAGCCCCAGCTCGACGATGTTGACCGGGATCTCCGGGTCGTAGCAGGTGGCGAGCTGCTCCCAGACGGCCGCTTCGAGGTCCTCGCCCCGAAGCGGCGGCAGGTCGGCGCGCGGCGCGGCGGCCGACTTGCCGAGCGCATCGGCGTCCTTCGCGTCGATGCGGACCATGTCGCCGAAGTCGGTCTGCACGGTGTACGTGCCGCCGAGCGACTGGAGGAGCGTGACGCCGGTGCCGGCCGGGATCGTCACCGGCGTGCCGGCCGGAATCTCGATCGCCTCGACGTCGCGCGAAAGCGTGATCCGTTCGTAGGTCGCCATGTCGGTGTCACTCCGTGGAGACCGGCCCGTCCGACTTCCCCTCGAGCGCGGCGTTCAGCGTGTGCCAGGGCAGGCTCGCGCACTTGACCCGCATGGGGAACTCCGACACGCCGGCGAAGACCGCGAGCTTGCCGAGGAGCACCTCGTCGGGCTCTCCCTCGCCGGTGACCAGCCCGTGGAAGCTCGCGAAGAGCCGCTGCGCCTCGCCGCGGGTCTTCCCCTTCACGGCCGCGGTCATCATCGAGGCCGAGGCGGTCGAGATGGCGCAGCCGCTCCCCTGGAACGCGGCGTCGCGGATGACGTCGCCCTCCACGTCCAGGTAGAGCGTGATCTGGTCGCCGCACAGGGGGTTGTACCCCTCGGCCGCCGCCACCCGCGGGCCCTCGAGCTTCGAGAAGTTCCTCGGCCGCTTGCCGTGGTCGAGGATGACCTCCTGGTAGAGATCGCGCAGGTCGTCCATGGTCAGGCGAAGACCTTGCGCACCTTGTGGAGACCGGCGACCAGCGCGTCGACCTCCTCCCGCGTGTTGTAGAGGGCGAACGACGCCCTGGCGGTTGCCGGGATGCCGAAGCGCTGCATCACCGGCTGCGCGCAGTGGTGCCCGGTCCGGATGGCGACCCCATCCTGATCGACGATCGTGCCGATGTCGTGCGGGTGCACGCCGTCGATCACGAACGACAGGATGCTCGCCTTCACGGGCGCGGTGCCCACGATGTGCACGCCCGGGATCTCCTGCATGCGCGCGGTCGCGTACGTGAGCAGGTCCGCTTCGT
>DATCKS010000354.1:0-3547 GCA_036562265.1 Thermodesulfobacteriota bacterium
ATCTCGAGGAGCGCGGCTACCTCGCGGGCGGGCGGCACGGTGGTAACCGCCGCCTGCTCGAGCCTGGCCGTCTGCTCGACGAGTGGGTCACCACCTTCCCGATCGGGCTCCGGCCGAAGCTCGATCCGCGCCGTTTCCGGACCCCCGACCCAGGATGGTGGAAACGGGCTCAGATCGGGCCCGGGGCGCGCTGGGGAGGGGAGGTTGCCGCGGCGAAGCTTACCGGCTACCTCAAGCCGGCCGCCTTCACGATCTACCTGGATCCGCGCCGGCGCCGCGAGGCCCTCGCGGCGCTGGTCAGGCGACATCGCCTGCATGCCGATCCGCAGGGCGACCTCGAGGTCCTCGATGCGTTCTGGAACTTCCAGCCAGAAGGAACCCCGCCGGACCTCGTGCCGCCGATCCTCGTCTATGCGGATCTCCTGGCTACGCTCGATCCACGCAACCTCGAGGTGGCGAAGCGGCTTCGCAGCGAGCACATCGACGATGCGTTCCGTCGCGCCTGAGCGGCCCATCCCTCCGATCGCGCTCGAGGTGTTGAGGCACGTCGATCGGGCTACCCGGGAGTTCGCGGCCGACTATCTCGTGGCGGGCGCCATGGCGCGAGACATTCTCCTCTACGGCGTGTTCGGCCTCGATCCCGGCCGGGCGACGCTCGATCTGGACCTTGCTGTTGCCGTCGAGACCTGGCCGCAGTTCGACGCGATCAAGGTCCGCCTCGTCGAGACCGGCGCCTTTGCCGAGACGCGTCGCGCGCCGCACAGGCTCGTTTACCGCGCAGCCCCCGACCAGCGAGACTACACGCTCGACCTCTTGCCGTTCGGGGGTGTCGAAGCACCGCCGGGCACGATCGCCTGGCCCCCCGAATTCTCGATCGTCATGAGCGTGACCGCCTATCGCGAAGCGCTTGCCGAGGCGGAGGCGGTGGAGGTCGCACCGGGTTTCGTCGTGCGTGTGACGTCGCTGCCGGGACTCGCCGTCCTGAAACTGCTCGCGTGGCGCGATCGAGGCGCGCAGGATCCGAGAGATGCGGTGGACCTGGCCACGCTCCTGCGCCTGTACGCCTCGGCCGGCAACGAGGACCGCCTTCTCACCACCGAACTGGATCTTCTCGAGGCGGCGAACTACGACCTGGACCTCGCGGGGCCGCGCCTCCTGGGCAAGGACTCGAGTCGGATCGTCACCGCGGCGACGCGCCGGATCGTCGTGTCCCTGCTCGACGACGCGGCGCATCGCTACCGGCTCGTGAGCGGGATGGCTCGAGCCTGCCGGGGCGCGGAGGATCCCGTCGCCGCCGCCGAAGCCCTGATCGACCAGTTCGCAGCGGGCTTCCGCGCCGGCCTCTAGCCCATCCGCTACACGGCGGCAACCGCCCCTCGCAACCCTCGATGCCGACGAGCGCCGGGACGGATGAGCCGCCCGGAACGGTTGTCCTGTGGTCTGTCCGGCGTGCTGCGGCCGGTACGGCCTCGAGGGTAGTCCACGGTTCGAGCCGCCGTTCGGCACTTGCGCGCAGGCCGTGGAGCGAGACGGGGAGCGTCCGGCCGACGACTCCGGGGAAGCCCGCGAGCAAGAGGCGTCGCTCACGCGCGACGCACGACCTCGAAGACCGGGACCGAGTCGGCGAGGAGGCGGACGCAGGCGACACGGTCGCCGCAGGCGCGCGGCTCGGCTTCGGCCGGCTCGAGCCGTCCGGTGAGGAGGACCCCTTCGTCAAGTTGCACCACCGCCACCGCGTAGGGCTCCTCGCCCTTCAGCCGCGCCGGCGGGCGGCGGATCACCGTCCAGGAGACGAGCGTGCCGGTGCCGTCCGCCTCGACGCGCTCGAGCCGGCTCGCCCGGCAGGCCGGGCAGCGCTCACAGGGGCCCGGGTCGAGGGCGCCGCACGCGCCGCAGCGCAGAAGACCGAGGCGGACGGACGAGCGGGTGGTCTCAGGCATCGGGCCGTCCGAGGATGGTGACGGTGCAGGCGACGCCTGCGCCGCCGAGGTTGTGCGTGAGGCCGATCGCCGCGTCCCGGACCTGGTTGGGGTGCTGGCCGCGCAACTGGAGCACCGCCTCGTAGATCTGTCCAAGCCCCGTCGCGCCCACCGGATGACCTTTTGCGAGGAGACCGCCACTCGGGTTGATCGGGATGTCGCCCTCCACCGCTGTACGGCCCTCGGCGGCCCAGAGGTGCCCCTTACCCCTCGGTACGAGGCCGAGGTCCTGCGAGTCGACGATCTCCGCGATCGAGAAGCAGTCGTGCAGTTCGGCGAAGTCGACCTCTGCCGGCGTGATCCCGGCCATCTCGTAGGCCCTCCGCGCCGCCTCGACGGTAGCGTCGAAGGTGGAGAGGTCGGGGTGCCCGGCCACGCGCGCCGAGCCGCGCGTCTGCACGCTCGCCAGGACCCTGATCGGCGCGGCCGACCCGACCCTGCGGTCGGCCGCCGCGACGACGACGGCGGCGGCGCCGTCGCTCGTCGGGCAGCAGTCGTAGAGGCGAAGCGGGTCGGCGATGAGCGGAGACTCCTCGATCTGCTCGGCGGTGAGCGCCGCCCCCATCTGGGCGAGCGGGTTCCTGAGCCCGTTGCGCTTGTTCTTCATGACGACGGCCGAGACGTGCTCTCGAGTCGTGCCGTAGCGGGCGGCGTGGACGCGCCAGACCATGCCGAAGAGGCCGGGAAACGTGAGCCCGCTCGGTCCGTCGGTCTGGTTGTCCATGGCGCAGTTCAGGGCCGCCGTGACCTCTGGCGTCGGCGCGTGGGTCATCTTCTCCACACCGACCGCGAGCGCCGTGTCGCAGAGCCCCGACGCCACGGCGAGCCAGGCGTGCCGGAACGCGATCCCCCCCGACGCGCAGGCGCCCTCGACTTTCGTGCAGGGGACGTTCGCCAGGCCGAGCGCCTCGCCCACGAGGCCGGCCAGGACCTCTTGCCCGGTCAGGAAACCCGAGACGAAGTTGCCGAGGTAGAGCGCCCCTATCTCGTGCCGCTCGACGCCCGCCTCCGCGATGGCCTGTTCGGCGGCCTGGGCGGCAAGGGCGACGGCCGGGACGCCGTCGTGGCGGCCGAAGCGCGTCGAGCCGACGCCGGCGACCACGACCGGCCGCATCAGCCGCGCCCCTCCGCCAGGCGCCGGCGCAGCTCGCTCTTCAGCACCTTGCCATAGTTGTTCTTGGGCAGCTCCTCCACGAACACGTAGCGGCGGGGCCGCTTGAACCGCGCGATGTGGTCGAGGCACAGGGCGTCGAGGTCGGCGTCGGCAACGCGACTGCCCGGCTTGCGAACGACGAAGGCGACGACCTCCTCGCCCCAGTCCGGGTGCGGCGCGCCGACGACGCTCGCCTCGACGACCTCGGCGTGGCGGAGGAGGACCTCCTCGATCTCGCGCGGGTAGATGTTCGAGCCGCCGCTGATGATGAGGTCCTTCGAGCGGTCCTTGAGCGTGAGGAACCCGTCCTCGTCGAGGCTGCCGATGTCGCCCGTGTGGAGCCAGCCGCCACGCAGCGCCTGGGCGCTGGCCTCGGGGTCGTTCCAGTACCCGGCCATGACGCAGTCGCTGCGCG
>DATCKS010000355.1:0-6574 GCA_036562265.1 Thermodesulfobacteriota bacterium
TCGTGGCTCGGATGCTCGCAACGAACCGTCGGCAGCGTGACGGCTCAGAAGTCATGGAGGTCACTCCGATGCGGAAGCGACTTGCGACCCTGCGCGGCCTCGCGGCGACCGCCGCGCTCCTCGCGGCCGTCCCGGCCGCGACGGTGGCGGCGGGTCGGCACGAGGCGTGGGCCGCGACGCCCACGCCGGCCCCGAAGCGGACCGCCGCCCCCGTGGAGGCGGTCGACGGCGGCAGCCTCGTCTACGGCGAGTTCGGTCGGCCGTCGACGATCGACCCGATCACGAACAACGAGATGACCGCCCTCCGGCTGGTCGAGCTCATGTTCAACGGTCTCGTGGCGATCAACGCGCGCCAGGAGATCGTCGCCGACCTGGCCGAGCGCTGGGACGTGACCGACGGCGACAAGCGCTACGTCTTCGACCTCCGGCGCGACGTCGTCTGGCACGACGGCCGGCCGATGACCGCCGACGACGTCGTCTTCACGTTCCAGGTGATGACCAACCCGAAGACGGTCTCGTCCGCGCGCCTGCGCTACGAGTTCATCGAGGCCGTCAACCGGCTGGACGACCATCGCGTGGAGGTCGTCCTCAAGCGGCCGATCCTGAACGCGCTCGGCAAGCTGACGTTCAAGATCATCCCGAGGCACGCGCTCCAGGGGCGCGACTACCTCACGCGCACCGATCCCTTCGTCCAGAACCCGATCGGCACCGGTCCCTACCGGCTCGTGCGGGTCACGGGCGACGGCGAGTACGTGCTCGCGGCGAACGAGCGGTACTACAAGGGCCGCCCGCACATCGACACGATCACGATGCGCCCCTTCGCGGACCAGAACATCATGACGCAGGCGCTGCTCTTCAACGCCCTCGACATGATCGTCCAGGTCTCGCCGAGGGACCTGCCGCAGATCGACGGCGACAGGCGTTTCGTCCTGACGCCCTACAACGCCCTGTCGTACTCCTTCTTCGCCCACAACATGAAGCACCCGGTGCTGGCCGACCGGCGGGTCCGTCAGGCGATCACCTACGCGATCGACCGCGAGGAGATGCTCAAGGCGTTCTTCGGCGGCCGCGGCACGCTGATCTCGGGCCCCTTCGCGCCCGGGTCGTGGGCGTACAACCTCGACGTGCAGCCCTACCCGTTCGACGTCGCGAAGGCCCGGGCGCTCCTCGAGGAGGCGGGCCTCCGGGACACCGACGGCGACCGGATCGTCGAGAAGGACGGCGAGCCGGTCCGGCTCTCGCTCAAGGTCCCCATCGAGCGGGAGTCGGACAGCGTCAAGCGGGTCGTCCTCGCCTTCCAGAACTACCTCCGGGCGGTCGGCCTCGACGTGAAGGTCGAGTTCCGCGAGTGGCAGGCCTGGAAGGAGGACGTCTTCGGGCGGCAGGACTTCGACATCATCCTCGCCTCCTGGGTCTTCGACGACTCCGCCGACATCTCGACCCTCTTCCACTCGGGCGAGATCGGCCCCTGGCGGAACAACTTCATCGGGTACTCGAACCCCGAGGTCGACGCGCTCATCGTCGAGGCGAAGCTCACCCTCGACAAGGAGAAGCGGCGGAGCATCAACCAGAAGCTGCACGCGATCCTGGCCGAGGAGCAGCCGTACACGTTCCTCTGGACGCTCACGAACTACGCGGCGAGCCACAGGAAGGTGCGGCGGCTCCAGATCCACCCGTACGCGTTCTTCACGTTCGTGGACGACTGGTTCATCGCGGAGCAGGATCGCCGCAGCGCGAGGTAGGAGCGAATCGGTGCGGCGCCTCGTCGGCGCGCTCGTGCGGGAGGGGGCCCTCACGGTCGGCCTCCTCCTCGGCGCGAGCCTCCTCGTGTTCGCCATCGTCCGCGCCGCCCCGGGCGACGCCGCGCTGGCGCTCGGGCTCGGCGACGGCCGGCGCGCTACCGCCTCCGCCGTCGAGGAGTACCTCCGCTGGCTCGGCGGCGCGCTCACGGGGGACCTCGGCGTGTCGTTGCGCACCGGCCGTCCGGTCGCGGACGAGATCCGACGCGTCGGGGGCAACACCCTGGCCCTCGCGGTGGGCGCCCTCGCCGTGACGGTGTCGGTGGCCGTCCCGATCGGCGCCGTCGGCGCGCTCCGCCGGGGGGTGCCGGCGGCCCTGGCGACGCTCGCCGCCTACGCGCTCTCGGCGCTGCCGGCGTTCTTCGTTGGCTACGTCGCGATCTACGTCTTCACGCGGAAGCTCGACGTCTTCCCCCTCGCCTTCGGCGGGGACGGCCGGATGCCGTGGCTCGCCTTCGTCCTCCCGATGCTCGTCCTCGGCGTGGCCAACGGCGGGGTGGGGGAGGTCGTGCGCCACGTCCGCACCGCCCTCGAGCGCGTGCTCGCCGAGGACTACGTCCGCACCGCACGGGCCAAGGGGGCGCCGGTCTGGCGACACGCGGCGGCCGAGGGGCTCGTCCTGCCGGTCACCGCGGCGCTCGCGGCGAAGGTCCCCTTCGTCCTCGGCGGCGCGGTGGTCGTGGAGCAGGTCTTCAACTGGCCGGGCCTCGGGCGTCTGGCCTGGCAGGCGGCGCTCGACCGCGACTACCCGGTGATCATGGGCCTCGCCCTCCTCGCCGCCGTGGCGGCACGGGCCGCGGCGCTCGCCGCGTCGGTCGCGCAGGCGGCGCTCGCCCCCGGCGCCCGCCCCGGCACCGAGGTGGACCGGCCGCTCGTCATGCGGGTGCCGTGGCCCCGACCGGCGCCCACCGTCGGTCGGACGGCGCTCGTCCTCGTTGCCGCGGCGCAGGCGGCGCTCGCCGCCGGGTGCGCGACGGCGCGGCCCGCGGAGGCGCCGCCCGTGGCGCCGGGGGCCCGGCCGGTCGAGGCGAGCGCGCCGCCGCCCGTCACCGTGCGCCTGCCGGCCGGCTGGCGCACGCTCGGCGCCGACGAGCTGCGCGGGCTCTTCCCCCATCGTTCCGAGACGGCCGACACACTGCTCGCGGCCGCCTCGGAGAGCGGGCGTTTCGTGGTGCTCGTGGCCGCCGACCCCAAGGCGTCGCTCGTCGCGTTCGCGCGGCGCGAGGGGCTCGCCGGGCTGCGCGAGGCGCTCGACCGCCACGTGCCCGGCTTCGTGCAGGCGTTCCGCCGCGTCGACGCGATCGAGGGCGGGCTCGCGGGCCGGCCGGCGCTCTACTACCGCTTCACCGGCGTCGCCGCCTCCGCCCCGCAGCGCGGCGTCGGTCGTTTCGCGATGGAGCTGATCGTGGTGCCGACCGAGCGGGTCGTCTACACGGTCTCCCTCCTCGACCTCACCGGCGACACCCGGTTCGACGACCCGGCCCTGGAGGCGCTCAAGGCGTCCGTCGGCTGGGGGCCGGTTGCGACCACGGTCGGCGCGGCGCGGGGACCGGCCGCCTTCGAGGGGACGCCGTGAGGCGCAGATTCGAGGAGCGCGTCGGCGGCACCGGGCGGCGGGCCGCGGGCCTCGCCCCGGCGCTCGCCGGGGGCGTGGTGGTGCTCCTCCTCGTCCTCGCCGTGCCGGTGGCCCGCGGGCGCCTCTTCGGCCTCGACCCCCACGCGATGGACCTCGGCGCCATGCTGCTGCCGCCGCAGGCGGGGCACCTCCTCGGCACCGACGCGCTCGGCCGGGACGTGCTCGCCCGCGTCGTCGCCGGGGCCGAGGCGTCGCTCCTGCCCGGGCTCCTCGCCGTGTCGGTGGCGCTCACGCTCGGCGTGGCGGCCGGCGTGGCGACCGGCTACCTGGCGGGGTCGTGGGTCGAGCGCGTCGTCAGCTTCGCGCTCCAGCTCGTCGACGCCGTCCCCCGCTTCGTGCTCTTCCTGGTCGTGGTGGCCGCCTTCAAGCCCTCCATCTTCGCGATCATGGCGGTCGCCGGCGTGACCGCGGCCCCCGAGGTCGCCTCGCACGTCGCCACCCGGGTGCGCCTCCTCGCGGCCAAGGGCCACGTG
Source organism: Thermodesulfobacteriota bacterium (assembly GCA_036562265.1). GTDB lineage: Bacteria > DASVDK01 > DASVDK01 > DASVDK01 > DASVDK01 > DASVDK01. The sequence goes on from DATCKS010000355.1 coordinate 3,909, forward strand.
GAGGCGGCCAGGGCGCTCGGGCTCACGCGGCTCGCCATCGTCGGCCGGCACGTCCTCTGGAACCACTGCCGGCCGGTCGTCGCCGTCCAGGCGTCGCTCCTCATGGGCGAGGCGGTGCTGATCGAGACCGCGCTCTCGTACCTCGGCTTCGGCGTCCAGGAGCCGGCCGCCTCGTGGGGGAACATGGTGGCGATGGGCAAGGACCACTTCTTCGCGGGGGCGTTCCACCTCGCCGTGGCGCCGGCCGCGGCGATCGTGATCGCGGTGATCGGCTTCCACCTCCTCGGCGACGGCCTCGCCCGGGCCTTCGAAAGGAGGCGGGCGTGAGCCCGCCGGTGAGGCGAGCGGCCACCGGTCGGTTGGCGCGCCGAGAGGCGCGCCGAGGAGCGGAGCGCGGGCTTGCCCCGCGCGGAGCGGACGCCGGCCGCGAGCCGTTGGCGGAGGCGGGCGTGAGCCCGCCGGTGAGGCGAGTCTGATGTTCGTCGACACGGCCAACGCCGCCGCCGGGGCCGCGCCCGCCGCGGGTCGCATCGCGACGCGACGGCTCCTCGAGGTGCGCGGCCTCAGGACCTACTTCTGGCACCCGACGCGGCGCGCCTTCGTGCGGAGCGTCGACGGCGTCGACCTCGACATCGCCGCGGGCGAGACGCTCGGCGTCGTCGGCGAGTCGGGCTCGGGCAAGAGCGTCACGGCGCTGTCGATCATGGGGCTCGTCGACGAGGCGCCCGGCGTGATCGAGGGGCGGATCCGGATCGACGGCGCGGCCCGGGAGGCCGGCGCCGACGCGGGGCCGATCGACCTCCTCGACGGCCTCTCCGAGCACGTGCGGGTGACCCGGCGCGACGGGGCCGACGGGCCGGTCGAGGCGGTGGAGGCCGACGTCGACGGCTGGCGGCGGCGGCGCGAGCGGACCTACCGGGGCCTGCGCGGCCGCCTCCTCGCCATGGTCTTCCAGCACGCGCGGGCGGCCCTGCATCCCCACATGACGATCGGCGCGCAGATCGCCGAGGCGATCCGCCTGCACGCGCCCGACACCGGCCGGCGCGAGGCCGAGCGGCAGGCGATCGAGTGGCTCGCGCGGGTCCGCCTCGACGCGCCGCGCCGCCGGGCCCGAGACTACCCGGCGCAGCTCTCGGGCGGCATGTGCCAGCGGGCGATGATCGCCATGGCGCTGGCGGCCGAGCCGCGCCTCCTCCTGGCCGACGAGCCGACGACCGGTCTCGACGCCACGACGCAGGCGCGCATCGTCGACCTCCTGGAAGCGCTGTCGCGCGAGGAGACGGGACGGCGGCGGGGCGTCCTCGTCATCAGCCACGACATCGGCGTCGTGCGGCGCCTCGCCGACCGGGTGGTGGTCATGTACGCCGGCCAGGTCGTCGAAAGCGGCCCGGCCGACGTGCTCCTCACCGACTGGGGAGCGGGCCTGCCGAGGCACCCGTACACGGAGGCGCTCCTCGCGGCGCGGCCGACCGACGCCGAGATCGCGGCGCGGGCCCGCCTCAGGGCGATCCCGGGCGAGGTGCCGGATCCGACCGCGCGGCCGCGCGGCTGCCGCTTCTTCCCCCGGTGCCCGGCCGCGGCCGCCGCCGCCCCGGCCGTCCGGGCGCGATGCGAGGGCGAGGCCCCGCCGCTCGCGACGGTGGCGGCGGGACACCGGGTGCGCTGCCACCTGTGGAGCGAGACGTGACGATCGAGACCGCGACCGGCCTCCCTCCGCTCCTCGAGGTCACCGGCCTCGTCAAGCGCTTCGCGAGCGGCGGCTCCAGGCTCGCCCGGGCCATCGGCGCGCGGGGACGCGACGTGCCGGCCGTGGACGGGGTCTCCTTCCGCCTCGACCGGGGGGAGACGCTCGGTCTCGTCGGCGAGTCGGGCTGCGGCAAGACGACCACGGGCAAGGCGGTGCTCCGGCTCGTCGAGCCTTCGGCCGGCCGGATCACCCTCGAGGGCATCGACCTCCTCGCGCTGCGAGGCGAGGCGCTCAGGCGGATGCGGCGGCGGATGCAGATGGTCTTCCAGGACCTCGACGCCGGCCTCGACCCGATGATGACCGTCGAGGCGACGCTCGTCGAGGCGCTGACCGCGCACGAGCCGCTCGAGCGGGCCGCGGCGCGCGCCGAGGCGGCGCGGCTGCTCGACCGCGTGGGGCTGCCGTCGACCAAGCTCGCCTGTTATCCCGACGAGCTGTCGGGCGGCGAGAAGCGGCGCATCGGGCTTGCGCGGGCGCTGGCGGTCGGACCGGCGCTTCTCGTGGCCGACGAGCCGACGTCGGGCCTCGACGCGTCGGTGCAGGCGCAGATCGTGAACCTCCTGCGCGACCTCGCCGAGGAGACGCGGGTCGGGCTGCTCGTCATCTCGCACGACCTGCGTCTGGTCGAACTCCTGGCCGATCGCGTGGCGGTGATGTACTGCGGCCGCATCGTGGAGGAGGCGAACGCGGGGGACCTCGCACGCCGCGCCCTCCACCCGTACACCCGACTCCTCTGGACGTCGCTCGACGCCGCGCGCGACGAGACCAGCGGGGGAGACCTCGGGCCGCTCGAGAGCGCCGTCCCCGACGCCGGCTGCCGCTTCGCCCCGCGCTGCCCGGTCTACGCCGCGCTCGGCCGCCCCACCGCCTGCACCGACCCGGCCAACGAGCCCCCCCTGCGCCGCGTGGGCCGCGGCCG
>DATCKS010000356.1:0-2937 GCA_036562265.1 Thermodesulfobacteriota bacterium
GGCGCAGAGGATAGCGCTGCGTCCGTCTGGCAGCCGGCGCCGCGGGCCGGTATGATCCGTGTCCATGCATCCGTTCTTCGACCTGACCGGCAAGGTGGCGCTCGTGACCGGCGGGGGCGGGGCGATCGGCGGCGCCTCGGCCCGCGCCCTGGCCCTGGCGGGCGCGGACGTGATCATCTCCGATCTCAGGGCCGATGCGGCCGAGGCCGTGGCGGCGCAGATCCGCGAGATCGGCCGCCGCAGCGACGTGCTCGTCGGCGACGCCGCCGACTACGACGTGGTCGGCGAGCTCGCGCGGACGGCGCTCGAGCGGTTCGGCCGGGTCGACATCCTCGTGAACATCGCGGGGGGCGGAGACCCGCGCTGGTTCCACGAGATGACCCACCGGGACTTCGACAAGGTGGTCCAGCACAACCTCAAGTCCGCCTGGAACTGGTGCCACCACCTGGTGCCGCAGATGCGGACGCGCGACGGCCAGCGGATCATCAACATGGCCTCGATCTCCGCCAAGCACGGCGGCGGCCCGCCGGCCACGGTGAGCAAGTCGGCCTACGCGGCCGCCAAGGCCGGGGTCATCGGCCTGACCAAGGGGCTCGCCAAGGAACTGGCGCCGCGCATCACGGTGAACGCCGTGTGCCCCGGCCTCATCCAGACGCCGAGGACGGCCGGGATCTGGAACGGGCCGTTGATCGGCGAGATCCTCACGACGATCCCCATGGGCCGTGTGGGACAGCCGGACGACGTCGCGGCCGCGGTCCTCTTCTTCGCGTCGCCGGGCGCCGGCTGGATCACCGGCGAGAGCATGGACATCAACGGCGGGCAGTACATCGACTGACGCCCCGGGAGGGCTGGCATGAGCCTACGTCTCGTCGTCGCGGCGCTCGCCGCCGCGATCCTTCTCGCACCGGGCGCCGCCTTCGCGCAGAAGACGGGCGGCACCCTCACGATCGGCCGGCCGAGCGACGCGATCTCGCTCGACCCCCACAAGGCGACGACCGCGCCCGAGGTCTGGGTCTACAACAACATCTTCGAGACCCTGGTCGCGCTCGACGAGAACATGAAGATCGTGCCGGCGCTCGCCGAGCGGTGGGAGCGGGTGAGCCCGACGGCCATGCGCTTCTACCTCCGCAAGGGGGTCAGGTTCCACGACGGCACCCCCTTCAACGCGCAGGCGGTCAAGTTCACGATCGACCGGGTCATCGACCCGAAGTCGCCCGCGCGCGGTCGCGCCTGGCTCGGGCCGGTGAGCGGCGCCAGGGTGGTCGACGAGCACACCGTCGACATCCTCACCGCCTCGCCCTTCGGCCCGCTCCTCAACCACCTCACGATGGTCTTCGTCGTCGGGATCGTGAGCCCCACGGCCGTCGAGAAGCACGGCGACGCCTTCGGCCGCAACCCCGTCGGCACCGGCCCGTTCCGGTTCGAGGAGTGGCGGAGCAACCAGTCCATCACGCTCGTCCGCAACGACGACTACTGGGGCCCGAAGGCGTACCTCGACCGGGTCGTCTTCCGCGTCATCCCGGAGGAGGGGGCGCGGATGATCGCCTACGACCGCGGCGACATCGACATGCTCCTCAGGGCGGCTCCGATCGAGATGGAGCGCCTCAAGCGGGACCGCAGGACGCTCGTCGTCGAGAACCCGGGGCTTCGCATCGTCTACATCGGCTTCAACACCTCCGCGCCGCCGATGGACGACGTGCGCGTGCGCCGGGCGGTGGCGCACTCGATCGACGTGAAGGGGATCAACGAGTACGTCGTCGAGAACGCGATGCTCCCGGCCCGCAGCGTGATCGCGCCGTCGGTGTTCGGCTACAAGGACACGCAGCTTCCCGAGAAGTACGCCTACAACCCGGACCTCGCGAAGAAGCTCTTCGCGGAGGCGGGCTACACGCCGGGTCCGGACGGCATCCTGCAGAAGGGGGGCAAGCCGCTCGAGGTCGTCTTCTGGGCCTCCGAGGGCCGGGACCTCAAGGACCGGGAGATCGCCGAGGCGGTGCAGGCGCAGCTCACGAAGGCCGGCATCAAGGTGAACTTCCAGCGGATGGAGTTCGGCGCGTACCTCGCGGCGATCCGCAAGGAGGTGGCGGAGTACAACCTCTTCGCGCTCGGCTGGGTCACGATGACGGGAGACGGCGACTTCGGCCTCTACGCGAGCTTCCACTCGGCCAACATCCCGCCGAAGGGCACGCAGTACCCCCGCTACAAGAACCCCGAGGTCGACCGCCTGCTCGACCTGGCTCGCACGTCGCTCGATCCGGCGGTGCGCGAGCAGGCGTACGGCAAGGTGCTCGAGCACGTCACGGACGACGTCGTCTGGATCCCGATCTACCAGACGAAGGAGTCGGTCGTGATGCGGACGTACGTGAAGGGCTACGTGGGGCACCCGGCCGAGTACTACCTGCGGCTGCGCCCCGTCTGGCTCGATCGGTAGGCCCAGAGGGACGTCGGTGGCGCGCTACGTCGCGAAGCGGCTCGCCTGGTCGCTCTTCGTCCTGATCGGCGTCACCTTCGTGATCCACACCGTCATGAGCCTCGTCCCCGGGGACCCGACCGTGGTGCTCCTCGGGGACGCGGCCACGGCGGAGCAGCGCGCGGCGCTCCGCGAGGAGCTGGGTCTCGACCGGCCGTTCCTCGTGCGCTACGCCGACTACCTCGGCGGCGTCGTCCGCGGCGACCTCGGGCTCTCCTACCGGAACCGGCGTCCGGTGGTCGAGGAGATCGCCGACGCGTATCCGGCCACGCTCAAGCTCTCGGCGGCCGCCATGGCGGTGACCGTCGTCCTGGGCCTGCCGGCCGGCATCCTCTCGGCCGTCCGCCGCAACCGCATCGAGGACTACGGCATCACCGTGATCTCCCTCCTGGGGCTCTCGATGCCGGTCTTCCTGATCGGGCTCCTCCTGATCTACTACTTCGCGTACCGGTGGCCGATCTTCCCGG
>DATCKS010000359.1:0-4189 GCA_036562265.1 Thermodesulfobacteriota bacterium
GCGTGGAGGAGCGTCGGGAGGAGGTCCCGGTCGAGCCCCTTGTCGGGCGCGAGGGCCGACAGCGCGGCCGCGGTCGGGGCCTCGAGGTTGATCGATACGCGCGAGGCGAGCGCCACCGCCCGCTCGATCTGCGCCGGCTCGGCGCCGGGCATGAGCTTGAGGTGGAGGTACCCCCGGAAGCCGTATCGCTCGCGCAGGATCTCGGCCGCGGCGAGGAGGCGGTCCTGCGCCGCGACGGCGCGTCCGGGGATACCGGAGGTGAGGAAGAGCCCGGTCGCCTTCCCCTGGCTGTGGAGGTCGACGAAGGTGCGGGCGATCTCCTCGGGCGTGATCGCCGTGCGCCGGATCGGCCGGCCACATCGGGTGGCGCAGTAGCGGCAGCCGAGCGAGCAGGCGTTGGTGACCATGACGCGCATGAGCGGGATCGTGCCGCCCGGCGTCTGGACCTGGACGACGCCGGGGGTTGTGGTGGCCCGGGTGGAGGCCGGCAGGCGGACCTTCTGCCCGAAGGTGGGCGCCGCGTCACGGATCGGCGCCGGCCTCGGCGGGGCCGGGGAGGGCTCGGCGTCCTCGACCGCCGAGGCCGACAGGACCCGAAGTTTCGCCTCGAGGTCGAGCCGACGCATGCCTCATGGTAGGGCACGCATGTGCAGGCGTCAAGCGCCGGGCGTGGGGCTCCGGCGGGTGAGGAACTCGCGGACCGTCCCGAGGCCGCGCTGCATGTGGTCCTCGATTTCCGCCAGCATCGCCGCGAGATCGTCCCCCTTGGCGAGGGCGACGTAGCGTTCGTGGGCGTCCGGTCGCGGCCCACGGCGGCCGTGCGCCCGCTGGTGGACGGCGAAGTAGAGGTGCAGCCGGCCCGACAGCGAGCGCCAGGTGTCGAGGAGGAGCCGGTGGCCCGAGGCCTCGTACACGAGGCAGTGGAGCCGAAGCTCGGCCTCGATGGCCGCCGGTCCACCGCCCGCGGCGAGCACGTCGAGGAGGGCGCGGTGCCGCGCGTCCAGCTCCCGCGCGAACGCCGCATCGCGGCGGTCCCACGCGAGCCGGAAGGCGAAGCTCTCGAGGACCGTGCGCAGGGAGTAGATCTCCTCGACGTCGGCCGCCGACAGCTCCATGACGAACGTCCCCCCGTAGGGGATGTTGACGAGGAGCCCCTCCTCGGTGAGTTGCCGGATCGCCTCGCGCAGCGGCCCGCGACTCACGCGGAGCTGCTCGGCCAGGTGGGTCTCGACGAGCTGGGCGCCCGGCTCGAGGGCGCCCCCGAGGATCGCCGCTCGGAGCCGATCGACCACGTGCTCGCGCAGCGTGCTGCGGCCCGGGACGGGCGGGATGGCGGTCACGGCCGGGTGGACTGGGCGTGGAGCCGCGTGCCGCGGACGCGCGCGGCCTCGGCGTCCTTCAGCGCCTCGTAGAGGGTTCGCAGCCGTGCGGTCAGTGGGCCCGGGACCCCCGCGCCGATCCGGCGGCCGTCGATCTCGGCGACGGGCGTGACGCCGCCGAAGGTGCCGGTGACGAACGCCTCGTCGGCCGCGTAGGCGTCGGCGAGCGTGAAGTCGCCCTGCTCGATCGGGATCCCCTCGCGGCGGCAGAGGGCGATCACCTGCCCCCGCGTGATGCCGTTGAACGACGCCCGGCCGGTGGAGGTGAGGACGCGCCCCCGCCGGACGAAGAAGAAGTTCGTCGCGTTGCACGAGGCGACGAAGCCGTCGCCGTCGAGCATGAGGGCTTCGTCGGCGCCGGCCTTGATCGCGTGGATCAGGGCCACGATGAGGTTGAGCCGGCTGTGGGAGTTGAGCTTCGAGTCGAAGGCGTCCGGACGCGGCGTGCGGATGGTCGACGTGAAGAGCCTGAGCCCCCGCTCGACGAGCGCCGGGCTCGGCGTCTTGTACTCGGCCACGATGACGACGGTGGGACGGCCGACGGTGTGCCGCGGGTCCTGATTGGGGGTCCGCTTCGGGCCGCGGGTTACCATGAGCCGGACGTGGACGCCGTCGGTCATGCCGTTGGCCGCGATCGTTCGCTCGAGCGCCGCGCGCAGCTCGTCGCGGGTCATGCCGAGGTCGAGGTCGATCGCGGCCGCGCTGCGGAAGAGCCGGTCGAGGTGCTCGTCCACGAAGAGGAGGGCTCCGCGGTGGAGCCGGAAGCCCTCCCACACGCCGTCGCCGAGCACGAAGCCGCTGTCGAAGACGGACACCTTCGCCTCGTCGCGGGGCACGAGGTCGCCGTTCAGGTAGACGAGGACCTGCGCGTTTCGCGGGTCCTCGGCGAAGTCCTGACTGCCGGTCATCCACGGTCTCCTGCGGAGTGGGCGCGGGCTCCCGGCGCCTCCGGGAGCCGGAACTGGGTGAACCCGGCGAGGAACTCCCGCGTCCGCTGCCGGCGCGGCGCGAGGAGCACCTCCTCGGGTGGACCTTCCTCGTGCACCTCGCCCTCGTGGAGGAAGATCACCCGGTCGGCCACGGCGTAGGCGAAGCCGATCTCGTGCGTCACGACGAGCATCGTCATGCCGGCCTCGCTGAGCGCCCGCATCGTGCGGAGCACCTCGCCGACGAGCTCCGGATCGAGGGCGGAGGTGACTTCGTCGAAGAGCATGAGCTTCGGCTCCATCGCGAGGGCGCGGGCGATGGCCACCCGCTGCTGCTGGCCGCCGGAGAGGCGGGACGGGTAGGCGTCCGCCTTGTCGGCGAGCCCCACCTCCTCGAGCCTCGCGCGCGCGCGGGCCTCTGCCGCCTCGCGCGGGAGGCCGAGCACGGTGAGCGGCCCCTCCATGACGTTCTCGAGGACGGTCATGTGGGGGAAGAGGTTGAACTGCTGGAAGACCATCCCGACCTCGCGGCGCACGCGCACCAGCTCGGCCTCCCGGTAGCGAACCCTCCCGGACTCCTCGCGCCCGATCGGCCGGCCCTCGAGGCTGATCCGGCCGGCGGTCGGCAACTCTAGGAAGTTGATGCAGCGCAGGAGCGTGCTCTTGCCCGAGCCGCTCGAGCCGAGGATCACGACGGTCTCCCGCGGCGCGACCGTGAGGTCAATCCCCTTGAGCACCTCGAGCGGCCCGAAGGCCTTGCGCAGCCCCTCGATCCTGAGCATCTCGGCCATCAGTCGGCCTTCCTGAGCCTGGCCTCGAGCCGGTCCACGGCCAGCGCGCCGGCCTGGAGCAGCACGAAGTAGAGGACCGCCACCGTCGTGTAGGTCTCGATCGGCCTGTAGGTGATGGAGCTGAGGAGCCTCCCCTCGTAGAGAAGCTCGGCGACCGCGATCGTCGAGGCGAGCGAGGTCATCTTCGCCAGCTCGAGGCCACGGTTCGTGAAGGCGGGGATCATCCGCTTCACGGCCTGTGGGAGGATGACTCGCCGCATGAGCATCGGGTAGGTCATCCCGAGGGCCCGGCCGGCCTCCCACTGACCGCGGGTGATCGACTGGATGCCGCCCCGGAAGATCTCCGCGCAGAAGGCCGCGGTGTTGAGCGAGAGGGCGAGGCTCGCCGCGGCGAAGGCGCCGATTTGGACGCCGATCAGGATGGGGAAGGCGTAGAAGAACCACATGATCTGCACGAGCGCGGGGGTGTTCCGGAAGAGCTCCACGAAGGCGGTGGCGGGCCAGTTGAGGAGCCGCCGCGTGGAGACGCGCGCCGCGCCGAGAGCGAGCCCGAGAACAAGGCCGGCTCCGAAGCCGACGACCGCGAGCTGCAGCGTGCCGAGGGCCCCCCTGAGCAGGATGTCGGCATTGGCGAACACCGACGCGAAGTCCCATCGGTAGCCGGTCATTCGGCCCTCCGCAGCCGCCGCTCGACCCGGCGCACGGCGAGGCTCAGGGAGAAGAGGACGACGAAGTAAAGGAGGGCGGCCGTCGTGAAGACCTCGAGCGGCCGGAAGCTGTTCGTGCTGAGGACCATCGCCTGGTAGAGCAGGTCGGCGAAGGCGATCGACGAGACCAGCGATGTCGTCTTCACCAGCTCGATGACTCGCTCCATGAACGCGGGGATCATCCGGCGTACCGCCTGCGGCAGGACGACCCGGCGCATGAGCTGCGCCCGCGTCATCCCGAGGGCCCGCGCCGCGTCCCACTGCCCGCGCTCCACCGAGACGATCCCGCCCCGGAACACCTCGGCGAAGAACGCGCCGGACTGGAGCGAGAGCGTCGCGGCTGCCGCCGCGAAGGGGGTCAGCGTGACGCCGAGCAGGAGCGGCAG
>DATCKS010000362.1:0-5265 GCA_036562265.1 Thermodesulfobacteriota bacterium
CTGCGCGGCTGGCCGGCCCGGAGCACCTCCTCGAGGACGCGCAGCTCCGGCTCGTCCTCTTCCACGGCCGACGCGTCCGCCTCCGCGGCGAGCGGCCGTCCCTCGTCGGCCGCGGCGCGCCGCGCCTCCCGGTCACGACCGCGACGCCCGCGGCGCCGCCGGCCCCGGCGGCTCTCGCCGGCTTCCGCGGCCTCCTCGTCGGCGTGGGCCGCCGCCTCGACGACCGCCGCCGCCTCGCTCGCCACCGCCTCGCCCGCGGGCTCGGCCGGGACGGCCGGCGGGACGGCCGCCTCCGCGAAGGCGACCTCCGCATCACCCGTCAGCTCGAGCTCGTTCACCGCCGGCAGCTCGACCTCCCGGCGCCGGCGCCGCCCCCGGCCGCGGGAGCCGCGGCGCCGACGGCGCCCTTCCCGCGCCGCGGGAGTCGGCTGCTCCCCCGATGCCTGGGCGGGCTCGGCCGGCGCCGCCGCCTCGGCGGTCGCGGCGTCGGGCGCGGGCTCCCCCTCGGGTCGCCGCTCCTCGCCGCGAGCGGCCTCGTCGGTCCGCTCCCGGCCGCCGGCCTCGCCCGGACGGCCCGTTCCCCGGCCGCCGGCCTGGACGAGCGGAGTGAACGGCTCGGACGAGAAGGCCCGCTCGACCTGTTTCGTCAGCCGCTCGACCTCTTCGGGAGACAGGTCCATCCAGGTGGGCGGCAGGGGCCGCGGCCTGGCGGCTGCCGCCGGACGCATCGCCTCCGGCGTCGTCCCCTGCGTCCCCTCCGGTGTGGTCTCGGGCGGCGTGTGGCCCGTCTCCGGCGTCGGCTCGTCCGGCCGCGCCTCGGCGTCTCGCTTCTGATCGTCGCTCATGTGCCCCGATCCCGTGCGTAGCGGAAGTCGCGATCGATCGTCCGATGCGAGAGCTTCGTGATCACGGGAAGGCGGCGTGTGAACGGCGAGCCCTGCACGCGCGCGCGAACCGTGTCCACGGGCGCGAGGGCGAAGCCGGCCGCGACGCGTGCGTCGCGACGGCATCGCCGGTCGACCAGGACGACGGGGAAGCGATCCTCCTCGTCGCACTGGCCGGCCCAGAGGTCGGCGGACGGCGTCTTCTCGATGATCTCGTCGCCCGTTTCGAGCACCAGGGCCCGCGGCTCGGCGGAGTCGTTCAGGATCGCCATCCGCTCGCGGGCCATCTCGTTGCCGCGCCGCACCGCGTCCGCGTCCGGCTCGTCGTGCCGGAGGTCCGCATCGATCATCGGCGCGATCTCGATCGTTCGAACTTCCTGGTTAACTGTTCGGTCACCTCGCGCGCGTCCCGCAGACGCTCCGGACCGGCCGTCCGGCAGGGCATGGCGAGCGGGGTGACGTTCCGGCTCTCGAGCCTCCGGGCCGACGACGACCCGCTCGAGGCCGAGCCTCGTGACCTCTTCGCGAATGCACTCGGTGAGCAGTTGCGAGGCCAGCTCGGTGTCCGGTACCGGCTCGGCCTCGCCCAGTCGGTGGGCGACTGCCGACGCCTCCGGCGCGTCTCGCCGGCGGCGCGCGTCGTCGAGCCACGGCGTGCGGTCCCGGGGCGCGTGAGGCAGGCGAGCGCTGTGCTCGCCCGCTCCCGCCTCACGCCGCCCGGGTCGATCCGGGCGGTCGGGACCGTCTCCTCGAGCGGGCCCGCCCGGGCGATCAGCTGCCCGGAGGACCCGATGACCATGGAGCCGCTCTCGAAGTCGACGCCGTCCCCGAAGCCGATGCCATGGACGTCGAGGACGCGCTGTCCGAAGTGCCTGGCGTACGTGCGGTGGAGCCGCTCCCAGGTCAATGTCGCGTCCGGCCCCTCTGGCTGCGAGCCCCTCCACAGGGGGCCGTTCGAAACGCAGAGGTGTATCGGCGCGCCGTCCGTGTCGAGGAGGTACGGCGCGGAGGGTGCCGGAGATCCCTGGCAAACCGCGGGCCCCACCCGCCCGAAGCGGGTCTCGATGGCCCCGAACCGGTCGTCCCACACGACGTGCCGGCACTCGTCGAGGAGCCGGTACGCCTGCGGGTGGACCCTGCGACGGCGGTGGAGAATCTCCCCGCCCTCGAGGTGAATCGCCGCGTTGCCGAAGCGAGCGTCGTCGCTCGCCCCGACGAAACCGACCACGAGCGAGATCCGCTCCGACCCGACTGTCTCCGAAGCGTCAGGATCTCGCGGGCGTCCAGCAAGAGCGCTACTTCCGGGTTCGCGTCCTTCGGGAAGTAGCCGGTGAGGGCGAGTTCGGGGGCGATCAGCAGGTCGACTCCCGCTTGCGGCCCCTCACCCCCCGCCGCCACCTCTGGACTGCTCACCAGCTCGTCACCAACCCTTTGAATATCGCTAATTTATAACACGGCGACGCGCCGCGTGTAAAGCGCTCCGGTTTGACACCCCGGGAACGCCGTTGCTAGCCTTCGCCCCGGGCAATCCTGCACACGGAGCAAGCAGGCGCATGACGAAGATCGGGGTATTGACGGGTGGCGGGGACTGCCCGGGGTTGAACGCCGTCATCCGGGCCGTGGTGCGCCGGGCCGAGCAGCTCGGCTACGACGTCATGGGCCTCAAGGGCGGCTGGCGGGGGCTGATCGACCGGAAGCACGAGAAGCTCACCCTCGACTCGGTGAGCGGCATCCTCCCCCGGGGCGGCACGATCCTCGGGACCTCGCGGACGAACCCCTTCAAGCGGCCGGAGCACGAGGAGGCCCTCTACCGGAACTGGAAGGATCTCTCGCTCGACGCGCTCATCGCCATCGGCGGCGAGGACACGCTCGGCGTGGCGCGCAGGCTTCACGAGAAGGGCTACCGGGTGGTCGGCGTCCCCAAGACGATCGACAACGACCTCGGCGGGACCGACGTGACCTTCGGCTTCGACACCGCGGTCGCGATCGCCACCGAGGCGATCGATCGCCTGCACACGACGGCCGAGGCGCACAACCGGGTCATGGTCGTCGAGGTCATGGGGCGGCACGCCGGCTGGATCGCGACCTACTCGGGCATCGCCGGCGGCGCCGACGTCATCCTGATCCCCGAGCGGCCGTTCGACCTCGACGAGGTCTGCACGCTGATCAAGCGGCGCCACGCCCGCGGCAAGAACTTCTCCATCGTCGTGGTGGCCGAAGGCGCGACGCCGAAGGAGGCGCCCGGGCAGGCGACGGCCGCGTCGAGGGAGGTCGACGCCTTCGGCCACGTGCGGCTCGGCGGGGTCGGCAACTACGTCGGCGAGGAGATCGAGAAGCGGACCGGCTACGAGACGCGGGTGACCATCCTCGGCCACGTACAGCGCGGCGGGACCCCCACCGCGTACGACCGCATCCTCGCCACCCGGTACGGCGTCCACGCCGTCGAGATGGTGCAGCGCGGCGAGTGGGGCATGATGGCCGCCCTGCGCGGCAACCAGATCGTGTCGGTCCCGCTCTCCGAGGCGACCGCCGCGCTCAAGCTCGTCGACCCGGAGACGTTCCGGATCGCCGAGGTGTTCTTCGGGTAGGGCCGGCTACTTCTTGACCACCCTCAGGCCCGGTCGCGTCGGCGCCGGCCGGTCCTTCGCCTCGTCGTCGGGCGTGGGCGTCGTGCGCGTGCAGTCGCAGGGCGCCTCGCTGCACTTGCGGCAGAAGTACTTCCCGTGGCACGTGGCCTTGAGGGTGATCATCTGCGGGCAGGCGTCGCAGGTGCCCTGCTGGATCGTGTAGCGCGGCGGCAGGAGGACGAAGCGGGTGTGATCGGCGCGCGTCGGCGTCCGGGCCGTCGGGTTGTTCACCGGCAGCACCCCGGGGCGGCCGCAGGTCGGGCACTCCACCATCAAGAGGTCGTCGCTCATCGTGTCTCCCCTACCGCCACCGCCTCGGCGCGGACTCGAGCGGCACCGCGGCGAACGCGTCGACGATCACCGTGATCCGCTCGGCGCCGAGGGGCCCCTCGACCGCCACGACGTCGAACCGGGCCGGTCGCTCGGTCCAGCCTCGCGCCGCGAGATACCCGTTGGCCGCGCGCGTCAGGCGCGCCTGCTTCTCGCGCGTGATCGAGGCCGCGGCCCCGCCGAAGCGCGTCGACGCGCGGCAGCGCACCTCGACGAACACCACGACGCCCCCCGCCTCGGCCACGAGGTCGATCTCGCCGCCGCCGCTGCGAGGGTTCCGGTCGAGGATGCGGTAGCCCGCGGCCGCCAGGTGGGCCGCCGCGAGCGCCTCGCCCCGCCGGCCCCTCGCCTGGCGCGCGTGCGTCACTCCGAGCGCTCCCAGAGCGGCGCCTGCACCGGCTCGTCGGCCCGGCGGGCCCTCCACCACTCCGGGCAGTGCTCGCGGACGCCGCGGAACGTCCGCCGATGGACCGGCAGGACCCCGTTGCGGCGGATGGCCTCGAGGTGCTCGGGCGTCGGGTAGCCCTTGTGCCGGGCGAAGCCGTAGCCCGGGTGCTCCCGGTCGAGCGCCTCCATGAGCCGGTCTCGCGTGACCTTGGCCACGATCGACGCGGCCCCGATGCTGAGCGACCGCGCGTCACCCTGCGGGATGGTTCGCTGGCGCGCCACCCCGGGGATCGGGACGATGCCGTCGACGAGCACGTAGTCCGGCTCGAGCGGGGCCCCCGTCCGCGGGCAGGCAAGCGCGGCCAGCGCGAGCGACATGGCCTTGAGCGACGCCCGGAGGATGTTGATCCGGTCGATCTCCTCGGGGCCGACGATGCCGACGCCGACCGCGAGCGCCCGCGCCTCGACGCGAGCGAAGAGGCGCTCGCGCGTGGCCGGGTCGAGCTGCTTCGAGTCGGTCACCCCCGGCAGGCGCGCGCCCGGCGGTAGCACGACGGCCGCCGCCACGACGGGGCCGGCGAGCGGCCCCCTGCCGGCCTCGTCCACCCCCGCAACCCGCAGCCAGCCGGCGGCGTAGGCCTCTCGCTCGAAGGCCAGACGCCCCCGCACCCGCCTCACACCCGGCAGCCAGCCGCCGTCCACCACCGGCCCGCGGCCTCCCTCCGTCGCACGAACGGCGGGCGCGCCGCCGTTCGCTCGAGGCCGGGACGAACCCGGCCTCCGCTCCGCGTGGCTCAAGCCCCGCCCCCAAGTGACCGGTGGTGCGCCCGCCTCCGGCGGCGGGTGCGTCCACCTTCAGGCACGAGAGATATACCGCGCCGCCGCCGCGGCCGGCCAGCCGCCTCCCTACGCGAGGCTCTGCACGGCGTCGGCGAGCGCGGGGGGGAGACGGCGGACGGTCGTGTGGATGATCTGCCCGCTGCGCGCGGCCGCCTTGAGCGCCCGGCAGGCCACCGGTAGCCGGGTGTCGTCGAGGG
>DATCKS010000367.1:0-4074 GCA_036562265.1 Thermodesulfobacteriota bacterium
GACGCCCGGTTGGGGAGAGCGAGAGTGTAGCCCCGAACGCCCCGCACCGCCACCACACCGGGGTCAGGCCTTTCCATTTTCCAGGGGGTCAGGCCTGTCCGTTTTCCAGAGGGTCAGGCCTTTCCATTTTCCGGATCGACGGCAGCGGATACGTTGGGGCTTGGCCCCTCCGGGTCCGGCAGTCCGACCCCGGCGGTCAGGACCTGATGCCGAGAAGGCGGGACATCTCGGGGGCGAGCCGGCGGGCAGCCTCGGCGCGGTGCGAGGTGCGGGCCTTCTCCTCGGGGCTCATCTCGGCGTAGGTGCGCCGCTCGCCGCGCGGAACGAAGATCGGGTCGTAGCCGAAGCCGCCGGTGCCGCGCGGCGCCTCGGCGATCGTCCCCTCGACCACGCCGCGGGCCGCCGCCTCGCGACCGTCCGGCAGGGCGAGCACGAGCGCCGCGACGAAGCGCGCGGTGCGAGGCACGCCAGGTTTCGCGGCCAGCTCGCGCAGGAGCCCCGCCACCTGATCGGCCGGCGTGGCGCCCGGTCCGAGGTAGCGTGCGGAGTGAAGCCCCGGCCGGCCGCCGAGCGCGTCCACCTCGAGCCCGGAGTCGTCCGCGAGCGCCGGCAGGCCGAGGGCGTGCGCGACGGCGTGCGCCTTCTTCCTGGCGTTGGCCTCGTAGCTGTCCCCGTCCTCGACGACGTCGGGCAGGTCGGGGTGGTCTTGCAGGGTCTCGACCACGAGGTCGCGGGGCGCTCCGGCCTCGGCGAGGAGCGCGACCAGTTCGGCCGCCTTGCCCCGGTTGCGCGTGGCGACGACGAGCCGCGTCATCGGACGCCGAGGAGCAGCCGCTGCCGGCGGCTCAGCTCCTCGATGCCGCGCGCGGCGAGGGTGAGCAGCTCGTCGAGCTGTGACCGGCTGAAGGGTGCCCCCTCGGCGGTCCCCTGCACCTCGACGACCTCGCCCCGGCCGGTCATGACGACGTTCATGTCGACCTCGGCGGCGCTGTCCTCGTCGTAGTTGAGGTCGAGGACCGCGCGTCCGCCGACGAGGCCGACGCTGACGGCGGCGACGGTGTCGGTGAGCGGAAGGGTCGGCAGGGCCCCCTGGTTCACCAGCGTCGAGAGCGCGTCGTGGAGCGCGATGTACGCGCCGGTGATCGAGGCCGTACGCGTGCCCCCGTCGGCCTGCAGGACGTCGCAGTCGAGCCAGATCGTCCGCTCGCCGAGCGCGTCGAGCGTCACGACCGATCGGAGCGCCCGTCCGATGAGCCGCTGGATCTCGTGCGTCCGGCCGCCGATCTTCCCCTGACTCGACTCGCGCGGGGTGCGCGTGCGCGTGGCGCGGGGCAGCATGGCGTACTCGGCCGTCACCCAGCCCTTCCCCTGGTTGCGCAGGAACGGCGGGACCCGGTCCTCGATCGAGGCGGTGCAGATGACGCGCGTGAGCCCGACCTCGATGAGGACCGAGCCCTCCGCGTGCTTCATGACGTTGCGCGTGAAGCGGACTTCGCGGAGCTGATCGGGCAGGCGCCCGTCCGGACGCAGGGGGGCCGCCATGTCAGTTGGCCGCGCGCCGCGCGCGGGGACGCGTCGTCGCCGTGCCGGCCGCGCCGCGGACCGGTGCGGCCGGCGCGGAACGCGGACCGACGACGTCGTCGCCCACGGGCAGCCCCATGGTGCTGTTCACCTGGTCGCGGTAGGCGAGGATGCTCCGCGCGATGGCGCGGGCGATCTCCTCCTGCACCCGGGGCGATCGCAGGGCCGCCTCCTGCTGCGGGTTCGAGATGAAGCCGACCTCGGTCAGCACGGCCGGCATCTGCGCGCCGACGAGCACGTAGAACGGCGCCTGCTTGACCCCCCGGTTGACGCCCCGTACGCTCGGCGCCTCCCTGACGAAGCGGTCCTGGAGGCTCGCGGCGAAGGCCTCGCTCTCCCTGATCGAGGCCGTGCGGGCGAGGTCGCCCAGGATGAAGGCGAGGTCGGCCGTGGGCGCACCGGGACGCGTCTCCTCGAGCTCGAGGCTCCGGTTCTCGAACTCGGCCGAGGCGCGGGCCGCGTCGTCGGAGGCGACCGCCGACAGGAAGTAGGTCTCCGTGCCGATGGCGTCGCGCGAGGGGGCGGCGTTGAGGTGGATCGACACGAAGAGGTCGGCGCCGCGGGCGTTCGCCATGGCGACGCGCGCCTGGAGCGGCACGAAGACGTCCGTCTCCCGGGTGAGCAGGACCTCGAGGTCCGACTCGCGGACGAGGATGTCGCGCGTCCGCTTCGCGATGGCGAGCGTGAGGTCCTTCTCCTGCGTGCCGCGCGGCCCCACGGCGCCGGTGTCGCGGCCGCCGTGGCCGGGGTCGAGCACCACGAGGGAGAAGGCCCGCTCGGGCGGCGCGAGCGGCACCGGCCCCGCGAAGGCGACCGTCACCCGCCGGCCGAGCACGGCGGTGAGGGCGCGCTCGGCGAAGTCGACCGGAACCATCAGCTCGTCCTTGTGGACGAACGGCGCCGCCGAGAGCGGCACGCGCTGCCGGCTCACCGTGACGCTCGGGATGCCGGCCCAGACGATGCCGGCCCGCTTGCCGCTGCCGAAGGCGAGCCGCGAGGTGGCCGGCTCCCAGGCGTGGCGCAGCTTGAGGACGCGCAGCGCCTCAGTGGCCGAGAAGAAGCGCCGGCCGTCGCGGGCGACCGCGCGCGTGAGACGGTAGACGTCGCCGCCGACGCGAAGCTCGGCGCCCGATGTCGGTGCGGCCGCGCCGGCCGAGCCGGCGTCGGCCAGGAGCGCGAGCGGCGCCAGGAGCGCCGCCGCGACGAGTCGCGGCAGGGGAAGCCAGGAGTGGCCGGGGTGACGACGCATTCGACCGATGGGCCTCCGGGAACGCGGGTGCGGCACTATACCGGAGGCGATTTCCGCGGTCAACTCGCCCGGTTGTATTGCTACCATGGGGTCATGGCCCTATCCGTTCGATCCCGTGGCCTGCGGCGAATCGCCGTGGCCGGTCTGGCCGCGCTCCTGCTCGCGCCGGGGGCGATCCATCGGACGGCGGAGTCGCCCTGGGTTTTCGACCTCTCGCTCGACCTCGACTCCCCCGACGCCGTCGCGACGTACATGCTGCGACGCTTCAGCTTCCGCGACGACCGCGACCTCTACGGCGTGGCCGAACGCTTCGTCCCCCCCGACGAGTTCCTCGCGAGGGGCGCCGGCGACTGCGACGACTGGGCCTGGTTCGCAGCCGCCGTGCTGGCGAAGCAGGGGTACCCCACCTGGCTCGTGAGCGTCTGGCGGGAGGAGGCCGACCGCGCGGGCAACACGGGGCACATGGTGGCCGCGTACCTCGCCGCCGACGGCTGGGGCTACGTCTCCACCGAGGGCCACGTGGCGGCACAGGCGGCCTCGATCGCCGAGCTCGCCGAGCGGGTGAGCCCGAGGTGGCTCGGCGCGTCCATCTGGACGTACCGCGGCCGGACGGAGGCCGATCCCTGGAACGGCTGGCGGCCCTCCGTGTGGGTCGCGAACCGGCCGGCCGTGCGCGGCGTCGTGGGCGCCTTCGGCACCAAGCCGGTCTTCACCCTCACCTTCCGGCGGGGCCTCGACCAGGAGGTCCGGCTCGCGAGCCAGCGGCGCGCTCCGGAGTCTCGGCCCGAATGACCGGCGTCACGTCGCGCCGTTCTTGACCCGCTCCTCGGCTTCTGGCATAGGGGGCGCGCGCCGCTCGAGGCGCCCCCTGCGCGGAGGCCGAACGTGTACGCTGCCGAGATCAGTCGCGGCAACCCGACCGCGTTCCTCTTCCTCCTCGACCAGTCCCGCTCCATGAGCCACTCGTGGGGCGGCAGCGATCGGCGCAGCAAGGCCGAGGAGGTGGCCGGCGCGGTCAACAACCTCCTCTACACGCTCGTGATGCGGTGCTCGAAGGGGGACGACGTCCTCGACTGGTTCCACGTCGGCGTCTTCGGCTACGGCGCGACCGTCGGGCCCTGCCTCGGCGGAGCGCTCGCCGGCGAGTCGCTGGTGCCGATCAGCCGCCTCGCGGAGCACCCGCTCCGGCTCGACGGCGGCATCAAGAAGGCCAAGCGGCGCGCGAGCGACGCGACGCAGGTCGC
>DATCKS010000369.1:0-2361 GCA_036562265.1 Thermodesulfobacteriota bacterium
GTCTACATGCTGAGCACGCTGCCAGCCCGGGTCGAGTGGCCGAACGTGGTCCTCATCGCCGCCGCCTCGCTGACCATCAGCGCCCTGGCCACGATCTACCCGGCCTGGCAGGCGGCGCGCCTCGATCCGGTCGAGGCCATCCGGTATGAGTGAGCCTCTGGCGAGCCCGGCGGCGGAGGGGAGCGGCGCGCCGCTCGTCCAGGTGCGCGGCCTCGTCAAGCGGTACCGGACCGGGGACCGGACCGTCGAGGTCCTGCGCGGCGTCGACCTCGACCTCAGGCGGGGCGAGCGGATCGCCGTCGTCGGCCCGTCCGGGGCCGGCAAGAGCACGCTGCTGCACATCCTCGGCACGCTCGACCGTCCCACCGAGGGGCGCGTCACGATCGACGGGACCGATCCGTTCTCCCTGAGGGACACCGACCTCGCGGCGTTCCGGAACCGGCGGATCGGCTTCGTCTTCCAGTTCCATCACCTCTTGCCGGAGTTCACGGCTCGCGAGAACGTCGCCATGCCGGCCCTGATCGCCGGGCGGCCCCGGCAGGCCGCCTTCGAGACGGCCACGCGACTCCTCGCCGAGGTCGGGCTCGCCCACCGGACGGACCACAAGCCGGGCGAGCTGTCGGGGGGCGAGCAGCAGCGTGTGGCCCTCGCGCGGGCCCTGGCGCTCGAGCCCGACCTCCTGCTCGCCGACGAGCCGACCGGCAACCTCGACGAGGCGACGGCCGAGGGGGTGGAGGCGCTCCTCGTCGAGTTGAACCGCCGCCGCGGGACGACGCTCGTCGTCGTGACGCACAACAGCCGTCTGGCCGCGCGGCTCGGTCGCGTGCTCGCCATGGCGCACGGCCGGGTCGTCGAGGCCGAGCCGGCCAGAGGGGGCGTCACGTGAGCCGGCCGCGGCGGCAGGCGCGAGCGATCGGCGTCCTCGTGCTCCTCCTCACGGTGGCCGCCTGGCTCGCGGCCGTGCCGGGCCAGGCCGGCGAGGTGGGGCCTGGGGCGCCCTCATTGCCGGGGGCGGGCGGCGCCCAGATGCCGGTGGCCGAGGTGGTCGTGCGGGGCAACCGGCGGATCGACGACGCCGTCATCCGCACGCGCATCCGGACGCGGGCCGGCGAGCCGCTGTCGGCCGTCACGGTCCGCAACGACGTGAAGGCGCTCTACCAGCTCGGCTTCTTCGAGGACGTCCGGGTCGAGGTCACGCCGTCGGCCGAGGGCCCCATCGTGGCCTTCGTCGTCGTCGAGCGCCCCCAGATCGCGGCGATCGTGATCGAAGGGCGCGAGGAGGTCTCGGAGGAGGACGTCCGCGAGGCGATCACCGTCAAGCCGAACACGCTGGCCGACCCGGCCGCCATCCAGGCGTCGGTCCTCCAGGTGAAGGCGCTCTACACCGACAAGGGCTTCCTCGACGCGACGGTGACGACGCGGCTCGACCCCCAGCCGGACGACCG
This sequence comes from Thermodesulfobacteriota bacterium, assembly GCA_036562265.1. Taxonomy (GTDB): domain Bacteria; phylum DASVDK01; class DASVDK01; order DASVDK01; family DASVDK01; genus DASVDK01. The sequence goes on from DATCKS010000369.1 coordinate 1,446, forward strand.
GGTGAACCTCGTCTTCGTCATCGACGAGGGCGAGAAGGTCCCGGTCCGGAGGATCGAGTTCGAGGGGAACACCGCCTTCTCCGACCGGAAGCTGCGTGGGGTCATCGACACGAGCGAGAAGGGCTTCTGGTCGTGGCTCACCGGCAGCGGGGTGCTCAAGTCGGACGCCCTCGAGCGGGACCAGCAGCTCCTCACGCAGTTCTACCTCGACCGCGGCTACGCGAACGTGCGGGTGGGGCGGCCGACCGTCACCCGCGAGGCCGACGGGCTCAAGCTGACCTTTCCGATCACCGAGGGGCCGCGGTTCAACATCGGCACGATCGACTTCCGCGGGGAGCTGGTCGAGAGCGAGGAGGCGCTCCGCGAGCGGCTCGTGACCGAGCCGGGGAGCCTGTTCAAGGCGTCGAACCTCCGCAAGGACATCGACACCCTCACCACCGTCTACGCCGACCACGGGTACGCCTTCGCCGCCGTCACGCCGAATACCCGGGTCGACGCGGAACGGAAGGTCATCGACGTCACCTTCGAGCTGGCGAAGAACCAGCTCGTCCGCTTCGGCGAGATCAACATCACCGGCAACGTCCAGACCCGCGACAAGGTCATTCGCCGGGAGCTCCGGATCGCCGAAGGCGAGCAGTACAGCGCCACGGGGCTGGCGAAGAGCCGCCAGCGGGTCCGGGCGCTCGGCTACTTCCGGGACGTCCGGATCACGACGACCCCGGTGCCGGACACCGACCAGCAGGTCGTGGACGTCGACGTGCAGGTCGACGAGCAACCGACCGGCCAGTTCACCTTCGGCGCCGGCTTCTCCAGCGAGGAGGCGGTCTCGTTCCTCGTGCAGCTCCAGCAGTCGAACCTCTTCGGCCGCGGGCAGCGAGCGGCGCTCGCCGGGCGCTTCGGCACGCGCACCATCGCG
>DATCKS010000370.1:0-2415 GCA_036562265.1 Thermodesulfobacteriota bacterium
CGGGATCTCGGTGAGGAACCGCGAGGGGATGGTGGGCGACGGCTCGCCGCCGTAGAGCCGCCGGCGCCTGGCGCTCGTGAGGACGAGGAGCTGCCGCGCGCGCGTCATCCCGACGTAGCAGAGCCGTCGCTCCTCCTCGAGGTCCTCGTGGCTCTCGAGGCTGCGCGAGTGGGGGAAGAGCCCCTCCTCGAGCCCCACGAGGAAGACCAGGGGGAACTCGAGCCCCTTGGCGTTGTGCATGGTCATGAGCGGCAGCACGCCGGCCGGCATCGTCGGGTCGCCGGGCGTCGGCGTCGCGGTGTCGGCCGACGTGGCGAGCGCCGCCGCGTCGAGGAAGGCCTCCACCGATGCGCCCTCCCCGCGCTCGGCCGCCTGCCGCGCCCCGGCGATCAGCTCGCGCACGTTCTCGAGCCGCCCCTGCGCCTCGACCGACTGGTCGGCTTCGAGCGCGGCGACGTAGCCGCTCTCGGTCGCCACCGCCTCGAGGACGTCGGCCGCGGTCGCGGTACGCGCCTTCTCGGCAAGGCGCTCGCGCAGGTCGACGAACTCCGCGAGCGCCTTGCGCGCCGCCGTCCCCAGGGCCGGCCGTCCCCCCTGGTCCCGGCCGTCCTCGCCCCGCACGGCCGCGACGATCGCGTCCCAGAGGGAGCCGCCCGAGGCCTCGGCCGTCCGGACGAGCCGGTCGAGCGTCGTCTTGCCGATGCCGCGCGGCGGGGTGTTGATGATGCGAAGGAGGGACACCGAGTCGGCCGGGTTCACGAGGATCTTGAGGTAGGCGAGGAGGTCCTTCACCTCGGCCCGGTCGTAGAACCGGACGCCGCCGATGATGACGTACGGCACCTTGCGGCGGCGCAGCTCCTCCTCGAAGGCGCGCGACTGCGCGTTCACCCGGTAGAAGACCGCGGCGTCCCCGAGCCCGAGCCCCCTGGCGCGCGTCTCCTCGAGGATCGTCCGGACGACGTAGGCGGCCTCGTCCGCCTCGTCGGCCGCCTCGTAGTGGCGAGGCGGCTCGCCGCCGGCGTTGGCCGTCCAGAGGCGCTTGCCCTTGCGCCCCCGGTTGTGCTCCACGACGGCGCCGGCCGCATCGAGGATGGCCTGCGTGGACCGGTAGTTCTGCTCGAGCTTCACGACGGTCGCGCTCGGGTAGTCGCGCTCGAAGTCGAGGATGTTCCGGATGTCGGCGCCGCGCCAGCGGTAGATCGAGTTGTGCACGACGAGCCCGCCGGCCACGTAGTTGCGCGCCCCGGGCACCGAGAGGTCCACGACCTCCCCCTCGTAGCTCTCGACCGTGCGGCTCGCGACCACGTCCTCGACGATGCGGCCGTCGGCGTCGCAGGCGGCGAGCGGCACGCCGACCTGCACGGCGGCCAGCGGGATCACCCAGAGGTTCGGGATCGGCGACGTCTCCCCGCGCCCGCCCAGGCGATCGAGCCCGGGGGATCGCGCGGGGGCGGCCTGCACGCCGACGTAGACCGGGGGGCGGGTCGTGAAGACCAGGTGGTTCGGCGTGCCCCGCAGGTAGCGGCCGCCCCGCGTGGCGACGGCCACGAGCGCGCCGTCGTGCGTCCGGACGAACCGGTGGTCGACGACGGCGACCCCCGTACCGTCGCCCCCCGCGGCCACGCGCACGGCGTCGCCCGGGTGAACGTCGCGGATCGCGCGCGGCCGGCCGTCGGCGCCGAGGACCGGCGTCTCGGGCGGCAGGCACTGGTCGTCGTCGCCCACGACGCAGAGGTTGCCGGTGGCCGCGGCGAGCAGGCGGACCAGGCGGTACTGGACGCGGTTGGTGTCCTGGTACTCGTCCACGTGGACGTAGCGCGCCCGCCGCTGGTAGCGGGCCGCCAGGTCGGGGTGGCGCTCGAGCGCCTCGAGGGCGTAGAGGAGGAGGTCGCCGAAGTCCATGGCGCCGTTGGCGGCGAGCATCTGCTGGTACCGGGCGTAGACCCTCGCCACCTTCTCGTCGATGAAGTCGTGCGGCCGGGCGGCGAAGGCGCGCGGGGAGAGCCCCTCGTTCTTCGCCTGGTCGATCCGCGCCGCGATCTGGCGCAGCGGGAAGAGCTTCTCGTTGATGTTCAGCTCGCGGCAGGCGTCGCGCAGGACCGCCGCCTGATCGGCCTCGTCGTAGACGGTGAACGTGCGCGGCAGCCCGATCCGCTCGGCGCTCTCGCGCAGGATCCGCAGGCACGCCGAGTGGAAGGTGCCCATCCAGACCCGGCTCGCCTCGGGCCCGAGGAGCCCCACGAGGCGCTCGCGCATCTCGCCCGCGGCCTTGTTCGTGAACGTGAGCGCCAGCACCTCGTCGGGCCGCGCGAGCTGCGACCTGATGATGTGGGCGATGCGATAGGTGAGCACGCGCGTCTTGCCCGAGCCCGCGCCGGCGAGGATGAGGAGCGGCCCTTCCGTGGTCTCCACGGC